>NZ_JACARU010000108.1:0-701 GCF_013386425.1 Cedecea sp. P7760
CTGTCAATCCGGTGTGTGGGGGGCTCCATCTACCGGCAGCGGTTCGTATCAATCCGTTGGCGGCTTCCAGGGCAGTTTTAGTCAAACGAATACGACAGGCAAACCGTTTAAGGTCTACGTATATGGTGGCAATCCTCCAGCTAAAAAAATCAACTTCGGTGACTCCGACAATTGCGTAAATACATACGCACTGTTTGCTTCTGTGAATGGTCTTGCTGTTGCCAATGCTGTTAGTGCGAACTCGACGTGGAACAAGTCGGGAAGCATCTCATTTGATGTTCCAGCTAACGCAACGTTTCAGATCGTATCTGACAGCATGAGAAATTATGGCTGCGATTACGGCTGGTTTAGTGTTGTAAAGTATCAGTAGAGAATCAGCAGGCCGGTAGCACCGGCAATCACTATGCACATGTAATTATGTAGCTGCATCGCCCTGATATATCGGTCCTGTTCGTTCCTGGGTAGAAAGTATATGAATCGTAGTAACCGCACATTACGATACGATTAGCGTCAGATGTTGCTACGCTGCCAGCGTAGTATTCAGGTCTCCAGCCGTGCGGGTTTTCACTATTACTTACACTCCATTGGCATTGGTTTTGACTAAAACCCGCCGGTAACGGAATCTGTTGGCCGTGGCCAATCAGTCCCGTTAGTACGGTGCTCCCTTTTGTGCTCTTCCAGACACCGGATTGACAGGAAAG
>NZ_JACARU010000109.1:0-1390 GCF_013386425.1 Cedecea sp. P7760
TCAAACGGAGCAGACTCCACCGTACCGTCAGACACCGTCATTGTGGCCTTCAGGCCCGGAGCGGCGGTGGTGGCGGTGAACACGCCGCTGTAGGTACCGTCCTGATTGTCGGTCCAGCTCCCCTTCAGCATCGCCCCGGGCATCGCGGTGGTCTGCACCACGGCGGCCTGCCCGGCCACCGGGTTATGCTGTGCATCCTGCAGCGTCGCCACCACCTGTATGTCGTCGCCGGTCACGTAGCTGGCCTTGTCCAGCCCGAGGGTCGAGTTCGCCTTCACCGGCGCCGAGGCCGTGATGTCGTAGGCGGCAGAGGTCACCTCCCCGTCAGACACCGTCAGCGTGGCCTTCAGGCCAGTGCCGGCGGTGGTGGCGGTAAACACGCCGCTGTAAGTGCCGTCCTGATTGTCGGTCCAGTTACCTTTGATGACTGCCCCGGCTACCGCGGTGGTCTGCACCACCGCATCCTGCCCGGCCACCGGATTATGCTGCGCGTCCTGCAGCGTCACCGTCACCTGCATGTCCGACCCGGCCACGTAGCTGTTCTTGTCCAGCACAAGGGTGGAGTTCGCCTTCACCGGCGCAGCGGCCGTGATGTCAAACGGAGCAGACTCTACTTTGCCGTCAGACACCGTCATCGTGGCCTTCAGACCCGGGCCGGCGATCTGCGCCGTCCAGGTCGATGTGTAAGTGCCGTCCTGATTGTCGGTCCAGTTACCTTTGATGACTGCCCCGGCTACCGTGGTGGTCTGCACCACGGCATCCTGCCCGGCCACCGGATTATGCTGCGCGTCCTTCAGTTGGACCCTCACCTGCATGTCGTCGCCGGCCACGTAGCTGGTCTTGTCCAGGGTGATATCCGAGTTTGCCTTCACCGGCGCGGCGGCCGTGATGGCGTAGGCTCCAGAGGTCACCTCCCCGTCAGACACCGTCAGCGTGGCCTTCAGGCCCGTGCCGGCAGTGGTGGCGGTGAACACGCCGCTGTAAGTGCCGTCCTGATTGTCGGTCCAGCTACCTTTGATGACTGCCCCGGCTACCACGGTGGTCTGCACCACGGCATCCTGCCCGATCACCGGGTTATGCTGCGCGTCCTGCAGCGTCGCAACCACCTGCATATCGTCGCCGGCCACATAGCGGGCCTTGTCCAGCCCGAGGGTGGAGTTCGCCTTCACCGGCGCGGCGGCCGTGATGTCAAACGGAGCAGACTCCACCGTACCGTCAGACACCGTCAGCGTGGCCTTCAGGCCCGTACCGGCGATCTGCGCCGTCCAGGTCGACGTGTAAGTGCCGTCCTGATTGTCAGTCCAGTTACCTTTGATGACTGCCCCGGCTACCGTGGTGGTCTGCACCACGGCATCCTGCCCGGCCACCGGGTTATGCTGCGCGTCCTGCA
>NZ_JACARU010000110.1:0-549 GCF_013386425.1 Cedecea sp. P7760
ACATTGAAGCCATCCCTCACAACTATTTTTTTAAATGATTTATAAAAATACAAAAATATATGTCGTCCCTCGGCAACATTTTTCTTTTCCGAGTTCGAAACTTTCATATCTCTAATAATTTCCTGAAGGATATTCAACATATTAAAAAACGAATTTTCAAAGTCTCTCACTATTTCTGCCTGCTCTCTTCTCCCTGCATCATCCTCTAGTTTTTTTGTTGCATCCATTTGCAGCTTTATCGTCCATAAAACCCCACAAAAGCCCATAGCAGAAAAGATTGAGGTAAAAGCTCCCCAAGAATCGCCAAATACTCCTCGCTGGTTCGCATCCATGCCTTCAAATGGCCAAACATCATGCGATATGGCGTAACCATAGCCAAACACAAAAAATGCACTAATCAGTATTAAAAAGCGAATCATTGCCCAAGCCATCCTTGTTCGTTTTGATAACTTATTTTGATAAAATTTTGATAACCGTTCGAAAGCTAATAATAAAAAACGGGAACCCCAAGGCTCCCGTTGTCACATAACCAGCAGTGCTGATTACATG
>NZ_JACARU010000111.1:0-939 GCF_013386425.1 Cedecea sp. P7760
GGTGGGTTTACCGCTTTAGCTGCGATGAGCTTGCCGGGCGCCAGGGTTGCCAGGGAGATGGCGCTTTCTCCCTGGCACGTTCACCGTGCTCTGAGCGTGTAGAGAACATTGATCTACGGGTGAACGGAACAGCCACGGAGCGAAAGATATTCTCCGAGAAAATAGGGTATAGGAGACAGCCCTGGTGAGGGCTAAAATCACCCCGGCCTAAAACGTGCCATAAAATAGGCATCCACATACTCGCCGTCGCGCAGCGCAAAGCGCTTCCCGGTACCTTCTACTTCGAAGCCAAACTTGCGGTACACCGCCAGCGCCGGGGCGTTATCGGTATAGACCGTCAGCTCAATGCGCTCGACGCGAAGCCACTTATCGCACAGGGCAATCATTTCTTTCAGCAAAGCTGAAGCGATGCCTTTTCCCTGATGGTCGTAATGAACGCCCATGCCGAAGGTGGCAACGTGGCTGCGGCGCGGAGACTGCTCCACCGACAGCGTTAGCTGCCCCACAATCTCATCGTCGATGCACGCCACCAAATGTCGGCTTCCCGGTCTGGGGTCGGTAATTCGATCATGCCAGGCTTTTAGAGGAGGATGAGGTAGCTGTAGCGTGTCGCGGTAAAGCGCCGGATGGGCATACATTTTCTGTAAAGCTTCCGCATCGCCAGGTTCGACGTGACGCACAACAACTGATTTCATCCTTTTCTCCTCAATGAGTTATGGAAAACCTTTTAAACATCATTGACTTTGAACCGCAAGTCAACGCTATTTTTTTCAAAAAACACTTTACAAGTGCGAATGATAATGATTATTATTGCCATGCGTTCAGGGGAGACCCCTACGGAGACATCCTGAAAGCACGACATTGCTCACATTGCTTCCAGTATTACTTTAGCCAGCCGGGTGCTGGCTTTTTTTTTGCCCTTCTTATTTGAAGCCGTAG
>NZ_JACARU010000112.1:0-358 GCF_013386425.1 Cedecea sp. P7760
TGGGCTCGGCGGAGCAGGGCGAACATATTCTCTCTATCGTGCGTCAGGTGAAGGCGGCTAACCCGAACGCCAAATACTTCTGTGACCCGGTGATGGGCCATCCGGAAAAAGGCTGCATCGTGGCGCCTGGCGTGGCGGAATACCACACGCGCTACGCCATGCCTGCCAGCGATATCATCGCGCCGAACCTGATTGAGCTGGAAATTCTGAGCGGCCACAGCGTGAACAACGTGGCCGAGGCCGTCGCGACGGCCCGCGAGCTTATCGCTCAGGGGCCAGAAATCGTGCTGGTGAAACACCTGGCCCGGGCGGGCTATCAGCAGGATCGTTTTGAAATGCTGCTGGTGACGGCTGAAGA
>NZ_JACARU010000113.1:0-619 GCF_013386425.1 Cedecea sp. P7760
TATTTGCTTCATGAAAAATTTCATTTACTGTTAAGTTTTTCGTTTTCTTTAGAATAGATTCACCATCTTTATATACAGTTCCTCTTGATCCCTTACCCAATAATTGCTTCTCATCATCAGGAATGTAATTTGTTTTTAATAATTTTTTAGCATTGACTTCCCAGGAGTGAATTTGAGAGTTGATAAATGAATCATCTTTGAAAGATTTAATGGTTTTTATTTCCTTGATTAATTTTGAAACCTCTCTGTAATTTACATTGGTACTGCAAGGGGTACCTCGGATTATAAATTCAGCCTCTCTATTTTTAAATTCATACTGAGTGTTTACTATACTCACTAACTTTTCCAACGACTTGCTAGATAGCGATGTATTGTTTGTTTTTTTATTAATGGCACTTTGTAAATTATCAGAGTGAATATTTATTTTTTCTTTAAAGAAACTAATCATATTAATATCACCTAATCATAGGTTTAGTGAATGGGAAGGATGTTAGCTTCCACCCATGATAATGGTTTTTTCGTAGATTTCTTTCAAAAAAGAGGAATATCAAGTGCGGGCACAGCCGCTATATCAATTACCACTTGATTAAAAAATGTACTCACCTGCATACTCATATTT
>NZ_JACARU010000114.1:0-669 GCF_013386425.1 Cedecea sp. P7760
GTGGAGTCTGCTCCGTTTGAAATCACGGCGGTCGTTCTGAAGGATGTCACCGTAAATAACTACACGTTTGCAAAAGACGCCGGATTCCCGACCACGGGATTCACAGGCGCAACCTTTACTCTGAATGTAACGGATGGTTCAGCTTCGTACTTTACCTGGACGTCTGATGCCAGCTGGGTAACAGTGACGGACGGGGTGGTGAAGTTCACCGGCCCGGGGACGGGAGACAAAGTGACCATCACGGGGACCCCATCCAACGGTTATGGAAAAATCATTAAGTACAGTTTCACCCTTGAGGGCTGGTTCATAAAGAACGATTCAGTGTCAATGGACTGGCTCGACGCGGGCAACTACTGCGCATCGCAGGGTTACCGTTTGCCAACCGTCGCACAGATGAGCCTGCACAGAAATTACAACGCAACCCAAAGGCGCGGCACGGGCGCGCTGTGGAACGAGTGGGGCAGTCTTTTCCACGGCTCTTACGTCCAGTCGTCGGAGCGGCGGATGGAAGCAGGCACCGACAAGCACTACGACGTCGGCCTGAAAAATGGCGACATCTACTTAAGCTTCGACACCGGAAGGTACTCTGTGGCGTGTCGTCGGGATCTTTAGCGTTTAGTTTTCAGACTTTAACGTTTAGTTTTTTATTTTTAATTATGTTTTTGATCC
>NZ_JACARU010000012.1:0-61688 GCF_013386425.1 Cedecea sp. P7760
ACTTTTGGGGTGCAGTCCAGTTTAGCGGGGCTCAATGATTAAATTGCTCTCACCTGGGGGCGATTTTTTTTTTAGCCTTCTACCTTCACCTGCGCGGCAGATGCCACGGCGCGGGCGATAGCTTCATCGACGTTGTTCCCGGTTGCCAGCGCCACGCCCATACGGCGTTTACCGGCGATTTCCGGCTTGCCAAACAGGCGAACCTGTAAACCCCCGCCCAGCGCAGCGCCCACGTTGCTGAACTTAACGTTGTCGCTATGCAGTTCGGGCAGGATCACCGCCGACGCAGCCGGACCATACTGGCGAATCTCTCCGACGGGCAGGCCGAGGAAGGCGCGAACGTGCAGGGCAAACTCAGAGAGATCCTGCGAAATCAGCGTCACCATGCCGGTATCGTGCGGGCGAGGGGAGACTTCGCTGAAAATCACCTCATCACCGCAAACGAACAGCTCAACGCCAAACAGACCGTGGCCGCCCAGCGCGGTGACCACTTTCTCCGCAATCTCTTTCGATCTTGCCAGCGCGATATCGCTCATCTGCTGTGGCTGCCATGACTCGCGGTAGTCGCCATCTTCCTGACGGTGGCCTATAGGCGCACAGAAATGCACGCCGTCGACGGCGCTGATGGTCAGCAGGGTGATTTCAAAATCAAAATTGACCACGCCTTCAACGATCACGCGGCCTTTACCGGCGCGCCCGCCAAGCTGCGCGTACTCCCATGCTTTCGCCAACTGGTCGGCGGTGCGAATAAAGCTTTGGCCTTTACCGGATGAACTCATCACCGGTTTGACAATACAAGGCAGGCCAATCTCCTGGACGGCCTGCTGGAAAGCCTCTTCGCTATCGGCAAAGCGGTAGGAGGAGGTTGGCAGCTGAAGCTCTTCTGCGGCCAGGCGGCGAATACCTTCGCGGTTCATGGTCAGCTTAGTCGCACGAGCGCAGGGCACCACGCGCTGACCCTGCGCTTCAAGTTCCAGCAGGGCATCGGTGGCAATGGCTTCAATTTCAGGAACGATAAAATCGGGCATTTCGGCGGCGACGATCGCTTTTAATGCAGCGGCATCCAGCATATTGATGACATGGCTGCGGTGCGCAACGTGCATCGCAGGGGCATTCGCATAGCGGTCAACGGCGATAACTTCAACCCCGAGACGCTGACATTCAATGGCCACTTCTTTACCCAATTCACCGGAACCCAGCAGCATAACTCGCGTAGCTGCCGGGCGCAGAGCTGTTCCCAACGTTGACATGTGATTTAGCCTTAACAAAGAAAAAGACCGCGGCAGTATAAACGAAAACGTTTGCGTTGGCAGCGGCTTTACGGCTTGTGTGATAAAATGATTGGCGATATACTGGATAAATAAACAGGTAAAACGGAGCTGCAAAATGGCGGTCGAGATTAAATACGTGGTGGTGAGAGAGGGACAAGAAAAAATGGCCTTTGCCAGTAAAAAGGACGCTGACGCTTACGACAAAATGCTGGATCTGGCCGAAGTGCTTGGCGAATGGCTGCAGCAAAGCCCGCTTACGCTTGAGGAAGGGCAAAACGATACCCTGGCAATGTGGATGGCGGAAAACAAGGATCTGCTGGCGGGCGTGCTGAAAAACGGCAAGCTACCGGAGCCACAGTTAAATCCGGCTGAGCCTGAAACAGAAGCTACTGAGGCTGAGCAAGCGCCGGCTGCGGAAGATAACGTCAGCGAACACCCTGGACGTAAACGGACTAAAGCAGCGTAATTTTTGCTGCATGCGCCGGGCCGCCGGCGCTATTCTTTTCCCATCTTTAGCGCTGACCGACGTTTCTTGACGTCCCGTGACCTACTCTCGACGAGTTAAGCCAACAAAAGGTACCCGTCATGAATAACTGGTTACAGCAGCTTCAGTCTTTACTGGGGCAATCTACCTCCTCCCAACACTCTTCGCAGCCTGCGGCCGGTGCTGGCCCGGAAGGGCTTAGCAAGCTTCTGGTGCCGGGGGCGCTGGGCGGATTAGCCGGGTTACTGCTGGCAAGCAAATCCTCGCGCAAACTGCTAACTAAATACGGCACCAGCGCCTTATTGGTTGGCGGCGGGGCCGTCGCCGGTAGCGTGCTATGGAACAAATACAAAGAGCGGGTTCGCCAGAATCAGCCTGCTACTGCGGGTTATAGCGAGCCGCACTCGTCGGTTGATGTTCGAACTGAACGGCTGATCACGGCTTTGGTCTTTGCCGCCAAAAGCGACGGCCATATTGACGCGAAGGAGCGTCAGTTTATCGAACAGCAGCTGCGTGAAGTGGGCATCGAGGGTGAAGGCAAAGCGCTGGTCGAGCGGGCCATCGACAGGCCTTTAGATCCACAGCTGCTTGCTCAGGGCGTTAGAAACGAGGAAGAGGCGCTGGAGATTTATTACCTGAGCTGCACCGCCATCGATATCGATCACTTTATGGAGCGCAGCTATCTGAGCGCGTTGGGTGATGCGTTAAACATTCCTCAGGATGTCCGGGCAGGCATCGAGCAGGATCTTCAGCAGCAAAAACAGGCGCTCCCGGTTTAATCCCTCTGATTCCCAATCTGCCGGGTTCTGCCCGGCTTTTTCTTTTAATCCTTCAGGTTCCGCTTGCAAGCTCGGCTGAATTTGCCACCCTTACTGGGTGTTAAACGGAAAATGTTGAAAGTGATGCCACCCAAAGCCAAAAAAATTCCTCACGCTATGACGCTTCATGGCGATACCCGCCTGGATAACTACTATTGGCTACGTGATGATGACCGTGCCGATCCCGAAGTCCTGGCGTACCTCGAACTGGAAAACGACTACGGCAAAAAAATCATGGAGAGCCAGCGAGCCCTGCAGGATCAATTGCTCAAAGAGATGATAGCTCGTGTTCCACCTCACGATGTTTCTGCGCCCTATGTGAAAAACGGCTTCCGCTACCGTCAGGTTTACGAGAAGGGAAATGAGTACGCGATTTATCAACGGCAGTCTGCGGTTCGCGAAGAGTGGGAGGGCTGGGAAGTTCTGCTGGATGCCAACCAGCGCGCCGCCCACAGCGAGTTCTACACCATGGGCGGGCTTGCTATCACGCCGGATAATACCGTTATGGCGCTGGCGGAGGATTACCTGTCTCGCCGCCAGTTTGGTCTGCGCCTGCGCAATTTAAAAACCGGAAACTGGTATCCTGAGCTGCTTGAAAACGTCTCGACCAGTTTTGTCTGGGCAAATGACTCCGTCACGCTTTACTACGTGCGAAAACACCCCAAAACCTTGCTGCCTTATCAGGTCTGGCGGCACACGCCTGGCCACCCGGTTGCCGACGATCAACTGGTGTATGAAGAGAAAGATGACGCTTTTTACGTCAGCCTGCATAAAACGACCTCGCAGCATTTTGTTGTCATCCATCTTGCCAGCGCGACGACGAGTGAGGTTTTGTTGCTGGATGCAGAGCTTGCTGACGCCGAGCCTCACGTGTTTACGCCTCGCCGGAAAGATCATGAATATACGGTCGATCACTATCAGCACGGTTTCTACATTCGCTCTAACAAAGACGGCAAAAATTTCGGTCTTTACCGCAGCACCGTCCGGGATGAGAAGCAGTGGGAAACGCTTATTGCCGCGCGGGAGCAGGTCATGCTCGAGGACTTCACGCTGTTTCGCGACTGGCTGGTGGTTGAAGAGCGACAGCAGGGGCTAACCAGCCTGCGCCAGATTAATCGCCATACGCGCGAGTCCACCGGTATTGCTTTTGACGATCCGGCCTATGTCACCTGGCTTGGCTACAATCCCGAGCCCGAAACTTCTCACTTGCGTTACGGCTACTCCTCAATGACTACGCCGGATACGCTCTTCGAGCTGGATATGGACAGCGGTGAACGGAAGGTCATCAAACAAACCCATGTTGCCGGTTTTGAGGCCAGCAACTACCGCAGTGAACATCTGTGGGTGACGGCCAGGGATGGGGTGCAGGTGCCGGTTTCGCTGGTTTACCACCGCAAGCATTTTCGCCGGGGGAAAAGTCCTCTGCTGGTCTATGGCTACGGGTCTTACGGCAGCAGCATGGATGCGGATTTCAGCGGCAGCCGTTTGAGCCTGCTGGACAGAGGTTTTGTGTATGCGATAGCCCACGTTCGCGGCGGCGGCGAGCTGGGGCAGCAGTGGTACGAAGACGGTAAGTACCTGAAAAAAAATAATACCTTTAACGACTACCTGGACGTGTGTGACGAGCTGCCTAAGCAGGGCTATGGCGATGCGAAATTGCTTTATGGCATGGGCGGGAGCGCAGGCGGCCTGCTGATGGGGACGGCAATCAATCTGCGTCCTGAATTATTCCATGGCGTGGTGGCTCAGGTGCCGTTTGTCGATGTTGTGACGACGATGCTTGATGAGTCGATCCCGCTCACAACCGGTGAATTTGAAGAGTGGGGCAATCCTCAGGACGAAGAGTATTATCACTACATGAAGCAATACAGCCCTTACGACCAGGTTCACGAGCAGGCTTATCCTCATCTGCTGGTGACGACCGGGCTGCATGATTCACAGGTGCAGTACTGGGAGCCCGCGAAGTGGGTCGCCAAATTGCGAGACTACAAGCGGGGCGATACGCTATTGCTGCTTTGCACGGACATGGACTCCGGGCACGGCGGCAAGTCGGGGCGCTTTAAAGCTTACGAAGGCGTGGCGCTGGAGTTTGCTTTCCTGATAGCCCTGGCGCAGGGGACGCTGCCAGGGCGGGCACACTAGTCAGCCGCGTTGGCGGCAAGATAATGTTTTAAGGTCATACGAAGATCCGGCGTTAGCTCCTTGATGTTGTTGAGCATCCAGCGCAGATAACCCGGATCGTCTTCGGCGATTTCCGCGATAGGCTTACCGCGGTATTTACCAAACATCATAGTGGTCACCAGCGCCGGACGGCCGGTTATCGTGACCATTTCTTCCGGCGTCCAGCCGGACACGTCCATAATTCTTAACAACAGGGCTGCGGTGATATAGCAGTCGAACAACGCTCGGTGATGATGCAGCCCGGCGGGCGTGTCCACGTGCAGCTTCAGCGACTTATACAGGCCCATGTTACTGTATTTAATGCCCGGCCATAGGCGACGCGCCAGCTTCACGGTACAAATCCAGTCTCCCTGCATTTCAGGCAGCATGCGGCTATCAAAGCTGGCGTTGTGCGCAACATAATAACGGCTACCGTGATAGCGGGGGATCACGTCTTCAATCCAGGGTTTATCGGCCACCATCTCTTCGGTAATTTTATGGATGGCCATCGCCTGATGGCTAATCGGGCGGTCTGGGCGAACAAGGTCGCTCATCGGGTTCACAATCTGGCCGTCGAGGATATCGACCGACGCCACTTCCACCACGCCACCCTGCAATCCACAGGTTTCCGTATCTATAATGCGCAGCATTTCGGGCTCCGTTAACAGGCTTCAGGCACTAGCGTAAAGCAATGAACTTGTCATGCCAACCTCTTGTTCCGACGGATGGGCTAAAGCTAGTGGTGAACTGAGCAGGAATTACTTTTATAAGCAGCGAGGGCAATATTAAGCTTTTATTTTTGCTTCGGTTCGTACGGCAAGCGGGATAAATTTACCGACGCCAGACGATGGGCAATCAGCCTTTCACGAAACCAGCCGCGAAGATGCTCCGGCTGTTCACGCTCTACCATTTCAGCCACGACGGGCATGTTATAGCGCTCTTTAAACGCAACCCCGGCGGCGGCGAGATCGACGTTAACTTTATCCATTTCTTCCTGGGGTAAATCGGCGAGATTGTAGCTCATCATATCCTCCTGCAATGTCAGCGCAGAAGTTACTGTTTTGCGCCCCGGATGACAAGTAACAATAGCTTTTCCCGTCTCGACTTGATAACGGGCCGGGGTTATCCTTTCCGCCTTATCACATAACAAAAAGGAATAGTTAATATGGCGTTCATCTCCTCCCGCATCGCAACCGTCGCGGCATTTGTCGCTGCTATGGCCGTTTCTCCAGCCGTTTTCGCTCACGCTCACCTGAAGCAACAGTCTCCGGCCGCTGATTCTGCCGTGACCACGTCCCCACAGGCGCTGACCCTGAGCTTCTCCGAAGGCGTTGAGCCTGGCTTCAGCGGCGTGGCCGTGACTGGCCCGCAGAAATCAGCGGTGAAGACCGGGAAAGTGAAGGTTGCCGAAGCCGACAATAAACAGCTGATTGTGCCGGTAGAAGAGGCCTTAAAGCCGGGTGACTATTCTGTTGACTGGCATGTCGTGTCGGTCGACGGGCACAAAACCAAGGGTAACTATCACTTCTCCGTGAAGTAAGCGCCATGCTGTCGGCGTTTTACATCGCGCTGCGTTTTGTCCATTTCACCGCATTGATGGTGCTGCTTGGCAGCGCCATCTGCTGTTCACTGCTGGCTCCGCAACGGTTTAAACCCATTCTTGTACGCCGACTCAGGGCGCAGTGGCGGCCTGCCGTTTGGCTGTCGCTGGTCAGCGCTTGCCTGCTGTTTATGGCCCAGGCCGGGCTAATGGGCGACGGCTGGCGCGACGTGATTTCCCCGGACGTATGGCAGGCTGTACTGTCCACCCGCTTTGGATCCGTCTGGATATGGCAGCTGTTGCTGGCCGTGGTGACGCTGGCGGTGGTGCTTATTGGGCCACGCGCGATGCAGGGATTGCTGCTGCTGTTTGCCGCCGCACAGCTGATCGTTCTGGCCGGAGTAGGGCACGCCGCGATGCATGATGGCGCCCTTGGCGCGTTCCAGCGTATCAACCACGCCATTCACCTGCTGAGCGCGGCCTGGTGGGTTGGGGGCCTGCTTCCGCTGTTGGTGTGTATGCATATGGCGCACAAGCCGCGCTGGCGCGGCCCGGCAATTACGGCGATGATGCGCTTTTCACGCTACGGGCACCTTGCCGTGGCGGCGGTGCTGGTGACCGGGGTTGTTAACAGCCTGCTGATTCTGGGCTGGTCGCTGCCGCTGGAAAGCGGCTATTTACGATTACTGGCGCTGAAGGCTGGGCTGGTGCTGGTGATGGTGACGCTGGCGCTGATCAATCGCTATATGCTGGTACCTCGTTTTGACGCTGCGCAAGCCGGGGCGCAGCGGCGCTTTATTCAGCTGACCTGGCTGGAAGTGATTTTGTCGGTAGCGGTACTGCTGCTTGTCAGCATATTCGCCACCTGGGAGCCGTTCTGACGGCACAAATTGGTTATATGAGAGACTCATGAAAAAGAGCATTTTGACTTTACTGCTGCTGGCCTGCGCGGGCTCTGCGCTGGCTGCCCCGCAAATTATCACCGTTAGTCGGTTTGAGGTGGGTAAAGACAATTGGGCATTCAACCGTGAAGAGGTGATGCTGAGCTGCAGGGCGGGGAATGCGCTGTTTGCCATCAACCCAAGCACCCTGATGCAGTATCCGTTGAACGCCATTGCCGAACAGCAGATTAAGAGCGGTAAAACGAGCGGGCAGCCTATTAGCGTGATTCAGGTCGACGATCCGCAGCATCCTGGCCAGAAGATGAGTCTCGAACCCTTCATTGAACGTGCGCAAAAGCTGTGTAGCGAATAAAAACCACACAAATTTTTATCATAAAAAACAGCAATAGCCTCAACGGGATATTGCTGTTTTTGCATAAACAGTCACCTGAAACGCGGCTTTTTTCTGACCACTTTTGTTGCGGACTGGAAAACCTGCGTCGGTAATCTATTCTTAAGAGGCAAGGCGACTTAGCCTGCATTAATGCCAACTTTTAGCGCACGGCTCTCTCCCAAGAGCCATTTCCCTGGACCGAATACAGGAATCGTGTTCGGTCTTTTTTTTATTCGGGAACTCGTCAGCCCGCTTGCGCGTAAAGCGTTTCCCATAACGCTTTGGCTCGACCAGTGCGCTAAAACCATACCACACCTTGATAGCTCGCCGTCCAGCGTTTTTTGCTTAATTTGTTAATTATTTGTTGCGCAAACGACGGGGTCAGGCCATGGCTGGCCTGTAACAGGTGATGTCGGTCACAAAAATTCGCATCAGTATGGCGACAAGGCTACAATTCCGGCCTCTTTGACCGCGTTCCGTGAGAGACGCGGCATCCATGACAATAAGCCTGCATCCACTATGACAAATCAAACCGAGCCTGCCGCTCAACATGCCCACGAGAATAGCCTGCGCGCCGTGCTCCGTTCACCCCGGCTGTTCCAGCGCGAAGTGCTTGCCGGGGTCGTAACCGCGCTGGCGCTGATCCCCGAAGTTATCTCCTTTTCGCTGATTGCGGGCGTCGACCCGAAAGTCAGCCTGATCGCCTCCATCGTGCTCTGTTTTGCCATGTCTGTCCTGGGCGGCCGCCCGGCGATGGTCACCGCCGCGGCAGGATCGGTAGCTTTGGTGATTGGGCCGATGGTTCACCAGTACGGCATCGGCTATATCCTGCCTGCGGTGGTGCTGGCCGGGGCGATCCAAATCCTGTTCGGCGTGACCGGGCTGGCGCGTATGATGCGTTATATACCGCTTTCGGTGATGACCGGTTTTGTTAACGCCCTGGGCATACTTATTTTCTTCGCTCAGGTGCCTCATGTCTGGGGGCAATCGCCGTTGGTTTGGGGGCTGTTTGCCGTGACGCTTAGCGTGGTGGTGCTGCTGCCGAAGGTGCTGAAATCAGTGCCTTCACCGCTGGTGGCTATCGTGCTGGTGACCGGCCTGAGTGCTGCCATGGGCTGGACGTTGCCGACGGTCGGCGACAGTGGGCCAATGAAGGCAGGGTTGCCTGGATTAACGGAGCTAATGGTGCCGCTGAACCTTGAGACGCTGCAAATTATCTGGCCCTGTGCGCTGAGTATTGCCTTCGTTGGGCTGATGGAATCGCTGCTGACCGCGAAGCTGGTGGATGACCTGACCGACACGCCGTCCAGTAAGCGCCGTGAGTGCTGGGGGCTTGGCGTTTCAAATATCTTCGCCGGTTTTTATGGCGGTATTGCCGGCTGCGCAATGATCGGGCAAACCATCGTTAACGTCGAGCTGGGAAGAGGGCGTACGCGGCTTTCGACGGTGGCGGCTGCGCTGGTGTTATTGCTATTGGTGACCGCGCTGAGCGAGGTGATGGCCAAAATCCCAATGGTGGTGCTGGCCGGGATTATGATGATTGTGGCGGTGAAAACGTTGAACTGGCACAGCATCTCGCCCGCCACGCTGCGACGCATGCCGCTTCCGGAAACGCTGGTGATGCTCACCACCGTCGCCGTAACGGTTTATACCGATAACCTGGCGCTTGGCGTGCTCGGCGGCGCTATCTTCGCGATGATGCTGTTTGCTCGCCGCATCGCCCACGTAGTGCGCGCCGAACGGCAGCTTGCTGAGGATGGGAGCGAAGTGACTTACCTGGTGCGCGGGCCGCTGTTCTTCGCCAGCAGTAATGACCTCGTGGAACATTTTCACTATGCCGACGATCCGCCGCGGGTGATTATCGATCTTACCTATGCGCAAATTTGGGATGCCTCCACCGTTGCCGTGCTCGACGCCATTGAAACGCGTTATCAACGTTACCAGACGCGCGTTGAGATTGTTGGCCTGGATACCCACAGCGCGGATTTCCATCAACGATTGAGCGGCAAACTTTAGTCTTTTTTCCGGCAGCGTCAGGCTGCCGGCTACTGCCGATCTCTCTCAGCATGAAATGCCGCTTTTTGAGCGCGCGATCACAATTTCCCACTACTTTACGCTGCCCGGCTGGCTGTTTAAATTATAAGCTGGGGAAATAAACATTTCTGCAACATTTCCGTTGCCAGCCATTACGGAATAACTTATTACTATTTAACCGCTTAGTGATATTGAGCGGCCCCGCCTCCACAATAACGATAAATAACAGGACACTTTATGACGACAAACGATGCCGTCCGGGAGGACGCTGCGCGCGGTTTTTGGCCGACGGTCAAAACCTTCCCGGCGACGGTGATTGCGCTGCTGTTTTTCACCCTGGTCATCCGCTTCAGCTATTTTATGGCCTGGCCGTTTATGACGGTGATCATGACCCGTAATTACCATCTTTCGCCTATCTCGGTTGGGATAGCGATGACCAGTAGCGCGCTTTTAGCCGTAATGCTGGGGATGTATGGCGGACAGCTGTCGGATAAATTAGGCCGCCGGGGCGTGCTTTCCCTTGGCTGCGCGCTGTCGTTCGTGGGATATGCGCTGCTCGGGCTGGCGACAGGAATGACGTTGTTTATCATTGGCCTGATGATCGTTGGCGTCTGTTTTGCGTGGGTTGAGCCGCCAACTCGTGCCCTGATGAGTGACCTCCTGGGCGATCGCCGTCGCCGCGCCCTGGCGCTGCAGATTCGTTACTATCTGGTGAACGTCGCGGCGGTTACCGGGCCGGTGGTCGGCATTGCTTTTGGGCTGACGTCGCAAAAAGGGACGTTCGTGATAACCGCCATCAGCTATTTGCCGCTGCTGGTTTATACCTTACTGTTTATTCCTGCCGGAAAGCTGGTGGCCAATGGAAGCGAACATAAATCGGCAGTGAGATTGCGCGACGTTATGCTGATTATCGCTCGCGATAAACTGTTTGTCGCGGCACTGTTGTGCAGCACGTTGTGCGCCGTGGTCTTCGTTCATTATGAATCCGTGGTGCCGCTTTATTTGCTGACCCTGGACGCGGAAGCCGCGGTGAAACTGATTACGCTGATTCTGGTGTCCAACGCCTGTACGGTGTTGATAGCCCAGCTGTTCCTGGTTCGCTTTCTGGCGCAGGTTAGCCTGCCTGACCGTATTTTGCTGGGTGGCGCTATTTTTGCGATTTCACAGCTTCTGTTCTGGTCCGTGCGGACGCCGGATGCGCTGCTATGGGTGAGCGTCACGATTATTTTCAGCATCGGTGAGGCGATTCTGTTGCCTAACCTGAATATCCTGTTGGATCAGCTTGCGCCGGATGAGCACCGGGGAGCTTATCTTGGGGCTTCTACGCTGACCACGCTGGGCGTTGCGCTGGGGCCGCTGATTGGCGGTGTAATGCTGACCCTGACGGGAGCCGGCGTCTTTTTGGCCACAATGCTGTTTAGCCTGCTGCTGTGCGCTATTATCTACGCCTGCAAATCCGGCCTTACACAACGATTACAAGAGTAAAACTGAGCGGAGTCATGATGGTTACTGAAGCACCACGCCTTGAAACGGAACGCCTCGTTCTACGCCACTTCACGCTGAGCGACTACGAGGCGCTGGTCGCCTGCTGGGCCGATCCGGAAATGGTCAAATTTATCGGCGGCGGGAAGCCGCAGGACGGCGAGATGAGCTGGGGACGGCTGATGCGCTACATCGGCCACTGGCAGGCGCTGGGCTATGGCTACTGGGCTTTGTTTGAGAAACAGAGTGGGCGATTTGTCGGTTCGTTCGGTTTCCAGGAAGCTAAACGCAACCTCACGCCAGCGCTGGAGCACCCTGAGGCGGGCTGGTCGCTGATTCCGGCCGTACACGGTAAAGGGTATGCGGCTGAAGCGCTCAGCGCGGTTTTAGGCTGGGCGGATGAAAACTTCGACGGGCCGGTGTGCTGCATTATCGACGACGGTAATCAACGTTCCATTGGGCTGGCGGAACGTTTCGGCTTTGTTTTCCAGCACTATGTGGAGTACCACGGTAAACCGATCAGAATGTTGGTGCGCCCGCTTAGCCGCTAGTCTTCACTGGCTCCTGCTCAGAAGTCGCTGTACTGCCGGGCAGGCTGCCAGAACCCATCGATAAAATCTTCTACCGGGTAACATCCACCGTGGCGCATGCGCTGTTCACTCATCGCGCTCAGGCACTGGCGTTCGCTGGTAAACACCTCAAGCACCAAATCGTCGCAGCCGCCGTCCAGGTAACAAACAAATAAAACCAAAGCAAACATTAGCGCCTCAGAACCGCTTCGTTTGGTTTAAGTGTAGGGGAGCAAAAGGGAGTGGGGGAAATAAATAATCCGTCCCGTGGACGGAGAACGTGCTGGCAAAAATCATTGATTTAAATAATGCACTTTGGTCTAAGAAAACAATGAATGATGTTCTCTGGTTTACTCCAAACAGCTGAAAACCACGTTTTTCGGCTGTTTGTCATCTATGTAACCCGTCTCGTGGACGGGTTCATCTTGAGTTATGCAAGACGCATCACCCAGGCATCACGGTGCTGGTCGTAATGTTGTAGGTAAAGGACGGAGTGTTCGCCGTCCAGCACGGCGGGAATCGAGGTTTCGTCATCCCAGGCATCAAGCTGCATGCACAGGTCAGGGTCGGACTTGCAGGGGATGCTTAACGTTCGATCCCCCTGTTGTTCACCGTGTAATTCGGCATCGTCAATTTCGAAGATGCCGATCCGGACGTTGGTTTTTGTCATCTTTGGCTCCTTGTTATCTGCGGCAGGTGGTATGACCAGTAGGTCACCCCATTTTCAGCGTAGTCAAGGCAGCACAAATTGCCAACTTAAAACGTGCTTATTTCTTCAGCCAGCCTGCGGCGCGGCGAAAAGCTTGCCGTCACGGACCAGCTCTCTCGGATAGCTGTTCTTCAGGCGTGAGCCGACTTTACGCGCGAGGCCAAGCGGTTGCCCCTGGAAAGTGACAACAACCTCATCACGTGACGGTGTCACTTCTGGGTAGATATCTCGCCCACGGTACCACTCTTCGGCCTCTGCTTCGCTCAGCGGGAAACAAAGCGAGTTGTCACTTTTTACCAACGCGACCACGGCTTCATGCTGCCAGCGGAAGCCTTTGTTGTGCTGTTCGGCAAGCTTCAGGCCAATACGGGAGAAACGAACTTTGCCGATAAGGGGTTCTATTTCGGTCGGGAACAGCCAGATTTCTTTATCACGCTGCCACAGACGGAGTTCATCGCCCCAGGTAAGACCCGATTTTTCCGCGGCGGCGGTGACTTCTGCCGCCGATTTTCCCTTCATAGGCACGAAGGGGAATTTTCCCACTTTATAGCCGGGAGCTGGAAGCGGCTCGATGGAGGCCGTTTTGCGTAAACGTGCGACGAAAAAGCCTTCACAGTCGTAAATCTGCGGGAAGACGTGCAGGAAGCCTTCCGGCGTCAGCGCGCGAGCTGCTTCAGGGAAAAGCTCGTCGAGAGGCGCAATTTCTACCGCGTCCGGCCAGGTATCCAGCAGCCACTGGCAGATTTCCTGATTTTCCTGGCGATTAAGCGTGCAGGTTGAGTAGACCAGGGTGCCGCCTGGGCGCAGAGCGTGAAAAGCGCTTTCGATCAGTTCACGTTGGGTATTGGCTATCTCAGCCGTGCTTTCAGGTGACCAGTTGCGCAGGGCGTCCGGATCTTTACGCACCACGCCTTCGCCCGAGCAGGGCGCATCCAGCAGAATGGCGTCGAAGGATTCCGGCAAGGCGGCACCAAATACGCGGCCGTCAAAATGGGTAAGTGCCACGTTGCTGATACCGCAACGGCTGATGTTTGCGTGCAGGACTTTCACCCGGCTGGCAGAGTATTCGTTCGCCAGAATTGCGCCAGTATTACCCATACGAGCGGCTATCTGGGTCGTTTTTGAGCCTGGGGCGGCGGCGACGTCCATCACGCGCTGCGGTTCATTGCCGTCGGCAAACAGGGCGGCGACGGGCAGCATCGAGCTGGCTTCCTGAATGTAGAACAGGCCGCTCAGGTGTTCGGCCGTACTGCCCAGCGGCAGGGTTTCTTCATCATCTCGCTCAATCCAGAAACCTTCTGCACACCACGGCACCGGCGTCAGGCGCCAGTGATAAGGGGCGACGAGCGTGAGAAACTCGGCCACGGAGATCTTCAGCGTATTTACGCGCAGGCTGCGGCGCAGCGGCAGCTGGCAGTATTCGATAAAGCTTTCCAGCGTCTGGTCTGCGGGAAGCGCATCGCGAATAGCGTCGAGGAAAGGTTGCGGAAGATAAACGGCAGTAGATTGAGCCATGAAAAACGCCCCTGGAAAAATTAAGGGGCGCAGTTTAACACGGAATTGCCCGGGCGGCGCACCGCTCCGGGCTTGAGGGTTAGCGTGGCAGGGCGGTTCCCCACTGGCGCCACTCTTTCGGCTCGCTTTCCAGCAGCAGGAAGTGTTTGCCCGTTTCGGCCTTCGGCGAGAGCGGGATCCCCGGTGGGGTGGCAAACGCAATGCCGCCGCGAATAAACTGGTTAAAGGTCCCGGTTTTGACCACGCCACCGGTTAAGCCAAAGTCCAGGCTGTAGCCGGAAGCCAGCCAGAATACCGAACTCTCACGCACCAGATGCTGGTAGCGCTTGCTGATGCGCAGGCCAACCATTACGCGATCTGAGAGGTTGCCAAGCGTCATGCCGGTCACCGTACCAACTTCAATCCCTCGGAACAGCACCGGAGTGCCGATGCTCAGAGAACCGGCTTCCGGCACCTCGAGCACGATGTTCAGGCCGTCGGAATAACGGGAGTCGGTGATTGACGCCTCCTGTAGCTCGAAATCACGGCGTGGGTTGCCGTTGCCTGGCTCAACGTTGATGTAAGGCTGGAAAATCGTATCAAGATGATCGACGCCCGCCGCCGAGATTTGCGGCGTCACAACGGAGAAGCGGGTGCCGCCCCGTGCAAAGGTGGAAACATATTCCGGGTACAGGACCGCCTTCGCCTCAACTTCGTTACGCGACTGCGTCAGGTTCAGCGACTCAAGCTGACCAATATCGATACCCAGATAGCGGATTGGCATGCCTGCTGAAAGCTTCCCGGCATCAAACGTGTGCAGCGTTATCTGGCTGCCTACCGCCCGCGCTGCGGTTTCTGAAGCATAAAGTACGCGTTTTTCGCCTTTGACCTGGCCCACGCTCGCACCGCTCATATTGTCAAAGCTGATGGCACCTTTCAGGGCACGAGAAAGCGGAGAAGCCTGAACGGTAAGCCCGCTGCCGTTAAGCTGCACGCGCGCACCGCCTTCAGCCCAGAACACGGTGTTTGGCGTCAGCAGCTTGCGGTATTCCGGCTTGATATGTACATCAATATCAAAGTTATTGGCGCGAGGGCGAATGGAGATAATTTCCCCCACCTGGAATTTGCGGTACAGCACCACGGAGCCTGTCTGGATATCGGGCAGGCTGGAGGCGGTGAGCGTTAAGGTGGTGGTGGGGATGTCGCTCAGGCTGTTTTCGATGGCCTTTTCCATGTTGGCGTAAAGCGGATAGCTGCTTTTCATCTCGCCTTTGCTGCCCGGCAACACGCGGATACCGCCGTTTACCCATTCACTGGCGCTGGCACCAAGTAACTCAACGCCGTCCATGCCGAGCTTCACGTCAATGCGGCTGTTGACGACAAACTTGCTGTCGCCCTGCAGCAGGTGGCGATACTGCGGTTCAATGGCAACGGAGAAGGTGACACCCTTCGCCGACAGATTGCGCTCGACCACCTGGCCGATTTGTATTCCGTGCAGGATAATGGGCTGCCCGGCGTCGATGCCGTAGCTCTCCGGCGCGCTCAGGGAAAGCGTCAGCACGTCAGGCTGCTGTAGCGGCGTTTTGTCGCTTGGTACTACGGTAAATTTAGCCTGCGGCTCGCCCTCGCCTGGAACGAGCTCAAAAGTGCTGCCCGTCAGCAGGCTACTGATGCTCGGATTATCGAGCGAGATTTTAGGGCTGCGTAGCTCGATACGCGTTCCACTGCGCATCAGGCTAACAACGCCAGGGTCTACGGTCATCTCACCGGTGACGGCGCCGCCTGGGTTAAGGTTTAGCTTAGTTAATGAGCCAACTTCCAGCCCCTGATACATCAGCTTTGTCGAGCCAGCCTTGAGGCCATCGCCGCTCGGGAGGTCAAGATTAATGATGACGCCGCGCTGGCTGTGGGCCAGGTCTTCATACAGCCCAAATTCGTCATCCGCTTTTGCGGGGGCAGAGTTATCGGGGGAGTCGAAGGCTATCGCACCATTCACCAGGGCTGCCAGGCTTTCAAGCTGAACTTTCGCCCCGCTCAGGCCTACATCCGCCTTAACGCCGGACACGTTCCAGAAGCGGCTGCCTTTTTTCACCAGGTTCGTGAAGCGGCGATCGATCAGCACGTCGACGGTCACGCCCTGTTTGTTCTGATTGATGGCGTAGTCGTACACGCGGCCAACCGGAATCTTACGGAAATAGACCAGCGAACCGCTGTTCAACGAGCCCAGATCCGGGGCATGCAGGTGTATCATCAACTCGCCGTTATCAAGGCGATATTTAGGCTGGGTATCGAGCGCGGTGAAATGATCGCTCGGCTCGCCTTTGCCCGGCATCATGCCGATATAGTTCCCGCCAACCAGTGCATCAAGCCCGGATACGCCGGCGAGAGAGGCCTTCGGCGTGACCAGCCAGAACTGAGTATCCTCCCGCAAAGCGTCCTTCATGTCGCTTTTGATGCTGACTTTGACTTCGATTTTACGCAGATCGTCGCTCAGGCTAATGTTCTGCACGGTACCGACTTCAACCCCCTGGTAACGCACGGGCGTACGGCCGGCAACAATGCCGTCGGCAGAGATAAAATCGATGGTAACGGTGTTACCGCGCTCCTGATAAGTCGTCCAGATCAGCCAGCCGGCGATCAGCAACGCAATAATAGGTAACAGCCAGAAAGGGGAGATCCGGCGTTTTGTTTTAATTCGCGCCTCAGTCGGTGAAGCGGGCGTTTCCTGACTCATGTGCGTCCCAAAGTAGTCGGCTATCCAGCCATTCGACGGCAAGAATAGTTAATATAACCGCCGCGCCAAAGAAGACCGCGGCGGGACCCATCGTAAAAGCTAACAGCTGGTCACGATTAACCAGTGACATCATCAATGCAATGACAAACAGATCGAGCATAGACCAGCGGCCAATCCAGGTGACAAAGCGCAGCAGCAAAATACGGGTTCTTAGTCCCTGCTGGCATTTGAAATGAATGCTGATAAGAAGCGTAATCAATACAATAACTTTAGTAAACGGCACCAGGATACTGGCAATAAATACCACCGCGGCGACGGCAATATTGCTGTGCGCCAGAGAGATAATGCCCGACATAATGGTGTCTTCCTGGCGTGCTCCGTTCACGTAGATAATCGAAATAGGCAGCAGGTTAGCCGGCAGCAGAAAGACCAGGGAAGCAATCAGCGCCGCCCAGGATTTTTGTAAGCTTTGTTTACGGCGATGGTACAGCGGCACGTGGCAACGAGGGCAGCGGCCTCGCTCGTCCGGCACGCCGGTGAAATGGCAGCCGAGGCAAACTCGCAGCTGGGCGTTAAAGGCGCGCGCCGGGCGCTGCGGATAGAAACGCTCCCAAAGCTGCTCAATATTCAGGTGGATCATCGTCAGCAGGCTCAGGACCACCAGAACGATAAAGGCGATGAGGCCTGGACCTGGCTGTATAAAAGCGTACTCGCGAACCTTAATACAGGCCACGCCAATCCCCACCAGGTAGATATCCAGCATTACCCATTCTTTGAGCTTATCCAGCATCAGCAGCACCGGGCGAAGGTTCATCCCCAGAATGTTGCCAAAACAAAGGTAAGCGATAGCCGCGACCAGCGTCGCCGGGGCGCCGACAACGCAGAAGAGCACCACGGCGGCGGTAAGCACGTCCCCCTGGCTCGCCATCTGCCAGATCCCCTGCATAACGTTCGCATCAATCTTTGAACCCAGCAGATAAATGCGCAGCAGCGGATCGGAGAAGGCGACCGGCATCAGCACCAGCATCGCCACGGCCATTGCCCCCAGGCGAGTTAATGACCAGTCGCGGCCATTGTGTACTTTTGCCTCACAGCAGGGGCAGTAGGCGCTTTGTGTCGATTTGACCGGCGGCAGTGAGAAAAGGGTATCGCATTGGGGACAACGCTGATAACGTGCCTGAGGCAGGGCCTGACTAATGGCGTGTATTTTCATAGTGCGTCGTAAGCCGGGAGCATTGTTATCTGAATTATTCATTTAGCCTATCGTAATTCATAAAATGATACACCTTGTGGCACGGCGCATTTAATGCTTATTTTAGTATGCTACGAAGTAAAGTAAGACAACATAACGGTTATTTAATGAACAAAGAACAATTTTACGCGGATCTCAACCGCGATTTTAGTGCGTTAATGGCAGGTGAAACCAGCTTCCTCGCAACGCTGGCAAATACCAGTGCTTTGCTGTTTGAACGTCTGGACGGTGTTAACTGGGCAGGATTCTATCTTCTTGAGGCACAAACGCTAGTCCTGGGACCCTTCCAGGGCAAAATAGCCTGCGTGCGTATTCCTGTAGGTAAGGGCGTATGCGGTACTGCTGTCTCCACAGGAACGATCCAACGTGTCGAAGACGTGCACGCCTTTGATGGGCATATCGCCTGCGATGCAGCCAGCAATTCTGAAATCGTTTTGCCGTTGACGGTTGATGGTCAGACGATCGGCGTCCTGGATATCGACAGCACCGAGTACGGCCGTTTTTCAGAAGAAGACGAAATCGGTTTAAAAACCTTGGTTTCGCGGCTTTCAGACGTGCTAAGCGGCACTGATTTTAAAAAATTCTTCCCTCGATAGCATGATAAGCAACGGATAACGTGGCATTTAGCGATGGCGTCATTATAATGTCGCCTGTTCATGCCTGCGACTTATTGGCAACTCCGTTGTAATCAGGAAATTTCATGGAAAATCAACCTAAGTTGAATAGTAGTAAAGAAGTCATCGCATTTTTGGCCGAGCGTTTTCCACGCTGTTTTAGCGCTGAAGGTGAAGCCCGTCCGTTGAAGATTGGTATCTTCCAGGATTTAGTTTCTCGTGTTGAAGGCGAAATGAGCCTCAGCAAAACTCAGCTTCGCTCGGCATTACGCCTTTATACATCAAGCTGGCGTTACCTGTACGGCATCAAAGCTGGCGCGACTCGCGTAGATCTTGATGGCAACCCGTGCGGTGAGCTGGACGAACAGCATGTAGAACATGCTCGCCAGCAGCTTGAGGAAGCAAAAGCCCGCGTTCAGGCCCAGCGCGCTGAACAGCAGGCGAAGAAACGCGAAGCAGCCGCCGCCGCTGGCGGAACGGAAGAGGCTCCGCGCCGCGAACGTAAACCTCGCCCGGCCGCAGCACCTCGTCGTAAAGAAGCCGCTGAGCGCAAACCTCGGACGGAAAAACCGGCACCTAAGGCACCTCGCGAAGAGCGTCGAACCCCGGTTACGGATATTACCGCTCTGCAGGTTGGACAGGCCATTAAAGTTAAAGCCGGTAACAACGCAATGGATGCTACCGTACTGGAAATTACCAAAGATGGCGTCCGTGTACAGCTGACTTCTGGTATGGCAATGATCGTACGCGCAGAACACTTGCAGTTCTGAAACGGAGGCCTGACTCAGGCATGAACAAACTCTTTAAGCTTACGGCTATCGCCAGCCTGCTGTTCGTGGCAGGCAGTGCCCTGGCCCTGGACAACATTACTCGTGCTGACCAGATTCCGCAGTTGAAGGAAGAAGCTCAGCACGCAACCGTAAGCGAGCGCGTGACGTCTCGCTTTACGCGCTCGCACTACCGTCAGTTCGATCTTGACGCTAACTTCTCGGCAAAAATCTTCGATCGCTACCTGAACCTGCTGGACTACAGCCATAACGTGCTGCTGGCAAGTGACGTTGCGCAATTTGCCGCGAAGAAAGGGCAGATTGGTGACGAGCTGCGTAGCGGTAAGCTCGACGTATTTTATGATTTATACAATCTGGGTCAGAAGCGCCGTTTTGAACGCTATCAGTACGCGTTGAAGGTGCTGGCGAAGCCAATGGACTTCACCGGCAACGACACCATTAATCTGGATCGCAGCAAGTCGCCGTGGCCGACAAGCGTTGATGAGCTGGACAAGCTCTGGGACGCAAAAGTTAAGTACGACGAGCTGAGCCTGAAGCTGGCCGGTAAAACCGAGCAGGAAATTCGTGAAACGCTGACCAAACGCTATCAGTTTGCGATCCGCCGTCTGGCGCAAAGCAACAGCGAAGATGTGTTCTCGCTGGCGATGACCGCGTTTGCGCATGAGATAGATCCTCACACCAACTATCTTTCCCCGCGCAGCACCGAACAGTTCAACACCGAAATGAGCCTTTCTCTGGAAGGCATCGGCGCGGTTCTGCAGATGGACGATGACTACACGCTGATCAATTCGATGGTTGCGGGCGGTCCTGCGGCGAAAAGCAAGGCCATTACCGTAGGCGATCGCATCGTTGGCGTAGGCCAGACGGGCAAACCGATGGTTGACGTTATCGGCTGGCGTCTGGACGACGTCGTGGCGCTGATTAAAGGGCCAAAAGGCAGCAAAGTTCGCCTTGAGATCCTGCCTGCGGGCAAAGGGACCAAAACGCGTACCGTGACGCTGACCCGTGAGCGTATCCGTCTGGAAGACCGTGCGGTCAAAATGTCGGTGAAAACGGTCGGTAAAGATAAAGTCGGCGTGCTGGATATTCCTGGCTTCTACGTTGGCCTCACCGATGACGTGAAGGTTCAGCTGCAGAAGCTGGAAAAACAGAACGTCAAGAGCGTGATTATCGATCTGCGTTCTAACGGCGGCGGCGCGTTGACCGAAGCGGTTTCTCTGTCCGGCCTGTTTATCCCAAGTGGTCCGGTAGTTCAAGTTCGCGACAACAACGGTAAAGTCCGTGAAGATAGCGATACCGACGGCGTGGTTTACTACAAAGGCCCGCTGGTCGTGCTGGTTGACCGCTTTAGCGCCTCGGCCTCTGAAATCTTTGCTGCGGCAATGCAGGATTACGGCCGTGCGCTGATTGTCGGCGAGCCGACCTTCGGGAAAGGCACCGTCCAGCAGTATCGCTCTCTGAACCGCATCTACGATCAGATGCTGCGCCCTGAGTGGCCAGCGCTGGGGTCCGTGCAGTACACCATTCAGAAGTTCTACCGCATCAACGGCGGCAGTACCCAGCGTAAAGGTGTAACTCCAGACATCATGATGCCGACCGGGACCGAGCAAACGGAAACCGGTGAGAAGTTCGAAGACAATGCGTTGCCTTGGGACAGCATCAATGCGGCGACCTACGTGAAGACCGGTGATTTAACGCCGTTCGAGCCGGAGCTGCTGAAGCTGCATCAGGAGCGCATCGCAAAAGATCCGGAGTTCCAGTACATCATGAAGGACATTGCGCGTTTCAATGCCCTGAAAGAAAAACGTAATATCGTTTCCCTCAATTACGCCCAGCGCGAAAAAGAGAATCAGGAAGACGATGCTACGCGCCTGGCCCGAATCAACGATCGCTTCAAACGTGAAGGCAAAGCGCCGATTAAGAAACTCGACGACCTGCCGAAGGACTATCAGGAAGCCGATCCGTATCTGGACGAAACGGTTCACATTGCCGTCGACCTGGCCGGCATAGAGCAGGACAGGCCGGCGGAGCAGCCGGCTCCGGCGAAATAACTCTCCCGGATGGGCACCCGAAACGGTGCCCATTTTTTTACCTGTCTCCAGCGATGTAAGACAAATGCATACAAAATGTAAAGTTATGTATTATTAATCACTTGGCGGCGTCAGATGCTTGAAAATAGGCGGCGCGCCCCTACGATGTTGTGGAGCGCAAAGAGCGTGTTTTTAACCGAGGTAAAAAGAAAATTATGATGCGTATCGGGCTTTTCCTGCTGACCAACCTTGCGGTAATGGTCGTTTTCGGGCTGGTGCTAAGCCTGACGGGGATCCAGTCAAGCAGCGTTCAGGGTCTGATGATCATGGCGGTGCTGTTTGGCTTTGGCGGCTCAATTATTTCCCTGCTGATGTCAAAATGGATGGCGTTACGTTCAGTAGGCGGTGAGGTGATTGAGCAGCCTCGTAACGAAACTGAGCGCTGGTTAATCGAAACCGTGCGCCAGCAGTCGCAGCAGGCGGGGATCGCGATGCCGCAGGTGGCGATTTATCATGCGCCGGACATCAATGCGTTTGCTACCGGGGCGCGACGTAACGCTTCTCTGGTGGCGGTCAGCACGGGTCTGTTGCAGAACATGAGCCGTGACGAAGCCGAAGCGGTTATCGCCCACGAAATTAGCCACATCGCCAACGGCGACATGGTGACGATGACCCTGATTCAGGGCGTGGTGAACACCTTCGTTATCTTTATTTCCCGCATCATCGCTCAGGTAGCTTCCGGCTTCCTGTCCGGGAACCGTGATGAAAACGAAAGCAGCAACGGTAACCCGCTGATTTACTTTGCGGTCGCTACGGTGCTGGAGCTGGTGTTTGGTATTCTGGCGAGCATCATCACCATGTGGTTCTCACGTCACCGTGAATTCCACGCCGATGCCGGTTCTGCGAAACTGGTGGGTCGCGAGAAGATGATTGCTGCGCTGCAGCGTCTGAAAACCAGCTATGAGCCGCAGGAAGCCAGCAGCATGATGGCGTTTTGCATTAACGGTAAGGCTAAGTCAATGAGCGAACTGTTCATGACCCACCCGCCGCTGGACAAACGTATCGAAGCGCTGCGCAGCGGTGAATACCTGAAGTAACGGGAACATTGAACTGAAAAAGCGTGCCCTCGCGGCACGCTTTTTTTATGCCTGTACCCGAGGCTGGGACATTCTGAGCCCGCTGACAACGGCGGCCACGGTGGCAAAGATCCCCGCCAGTATCAGCGAGGCATGGGTGCCGCTCGCGCCAAACAGGTTAAACATTAGCGCCACCAGCGCGGC
Organism: Cedecea sp. P7760; assembly: GCF_013386425.1. NCBI lineage: Bacteria > Pseudomonadati > Pseudomonadota > Gammaproteobacteria > Enterobacterales > Enterobacteriaceae > Cedecea > Cedecea sp. P7760. The sequence goes on from NZ_JACARU010000012.1 coordinate 22,535, forward strand.
CCCGCAGCTTTGGCCCAGCAGGCGGGCGGTGCCCAACATGCCGCTGGCACCTCCGCTGCGATGACGGGGCGCGGATGAGATAATGGTGTGGTTGTTTGGCGACTGGAAAAGGCCAAAGCCTGCGCCACAAAGCACCATACGCCAGATGATGTTGATATCGGACGGATCGTGCGGCAGCATTGCCAAAGCAAAAAGGCCGCAGGCCATCACGAAAAGCCCCACGGCACCCATCAGGCCGGCGTGAACCCGCTCGATCAGGTAGCCCGCCAGCGGAGCCATCACCATGGTCGCCAGCGGCCACGGCGTTAACAGCAGCCCGGTTTCAACTTCACTCCGCCCCAGCACGGTTTGCATAAAAAAGGGCAGGGAGACCAGCGCCAGCATCTGGGCGCCAAACGAGCATATTGAGGTGCCGATAGACAGCGAAAAAATCGGGATCCTCAGCAGGTCAACCGGCAGCAGCGGGAACGGAAGGCGCAGCTGGCGACGAATAAAGAAATAGCCGATTATCACCAGCGCGGCCAGCTCACCAATAATGACTGAGCCAGGCTGGCCTTGCGAAAAGCCGCTGATAGCCGAAATCAGCAGGCCGAAGGTCAGGGCGTTCATTATCGCGCTCGGAATATCAAAGCGTTGACCCTGAGATTTCTGCTGATTAGGCGGCAAATAGCGCAGGGCCAAAACCAGCGAAACAATGCCAATCGGCACGTTGATCAAAAACAGCCATTGCCAGGAAGCGACGGAAAGGATCGCCGCGGCAACGGTAGGGCCAGCGGCTGAGGAAACGGCCACGATAAACGAATTGACGCCCATACCCCGGCCAAGAAAACGCTGAGGGTAAATAAGGCGAATCAACGCGGTGTTGACGCTCATCAGCGCCGCACCGCCAAATCCCTGCAGCACACGGGCAAACGTCAACATTGGCAGAGAGGTTGAGGTGGCGCAAAACAGCGACGTCAGGCAGAACAGCACCAGGCCGCACTGATAGATACGACGGTAGCCAAAAATATCGCCGAGAAATGAAAGTGACAGCAGCGAAACGATGATCGCTATCTGATAGGCGTTAACCACCCAAATAGACTCCGCCGGGCTGGCGTTTAAATCATGAGCAATGGTAGGCAGGGCGACGTTAGCGATAGCGCCGTCCAGAACGGCCATCATAATGCCGAGCGCGATGGTGAGAATGGCACCATAACGTTGAGGCGCAGGTAAGCCGTCGGACACGAATTTATCCATACTTGAAATGTGCTGTCTGAAGTCGTTAGGAGGGTAATGATTTTATCATCAATTAATCTCGTGAATGCCGCAGATTTGTAACGAATCAGCAGGCTTTAATTGCGGCTCCCGCGGGGCATCCATATACTAAAAAGCAGTTCCGATTTTTATAAAACAACAACGCCCGAGGTGATACATGGCACTCTCAGATCCCGATAAACAACCCGATTCAGTTTCTTCCGTGCTGAAAGTTTTCGGCATCTTGCAGGCGCTTGGTGAGGAAAAAGAAATTGGAATAACCGAACTGTCTCAGCGAGTGATGATGTCCAAAAGCACCGTGTATCGCTTTTTGCAGACCATGAAATCCTTAGGCTATGTTTCTCAGGAAGAGGAGTCGGAAAAATATGCGCTCACGCTGAAGCTTTTTGAGCTGGGCAGCGGCGCGCTGCAAAACGTCGACCTCATCCGTAGCGCGGATTTACAGATGCGCGAACTGTCCCGGCTGACCAGAGAAGCCATTCACCTCGGCGCGCTGGACGAAAGCAGCATTGTTTATATTCATAAAATTGACTCGCTCTATAATCTAAGAATGTACTCCCGCGTAGGGCGTCGCAATCCGCTTTACAGCACGGCTATTGGCAAGGTATTGCTGGCGTGGCGGGAGCGCGGGGAGGTTCTGGATATTCTCGGCGACGTTGAATACGTCCGCAGCACGGAACGCACTATCGTCAGCACTGAAGCGCTTCTCCCGGTGCTTGAGCAGGTTCGTAAACAGGGTTACGGGGAAGATAACGAAGAGCAGGAAGAGGGCATCCGCTGCGTAGCGGTGCCGGTGTTCGATCGTTTTGGTGTGGTCATTGCTGGAATGAGCATTTCATTCCCAACGTTACGCTACACTGAGGAAGGGCTGGCTGAATACGTGAAGATTCTGCATGAGGCAGCCCGCACGCTGTCACGGCAGATGGGCTACCATCACTATCCTTTCTGATTCGTGAAAGCGGGCCGCGTAAAGCCACGGCCAGGTCTGTCTACCCATTATCAATAGTTTTATCGACTTTACGCAGCAGCGGGCAGTCGGTCAGGCCAATAATCCCGCTGTCGGTATGAATAAACTGTGCAGTCACGGTATTACGTGCCGTGAGGTACTTACACTGCAGTCCTAGCCCGGCTGCATTTTCTTTGCTGCCAATCAACACGCCGTACCCGGAGAGCAATAAACCTGTCCAGACGATGGCGATAACAATTACCGTACGAATAATCACGCGCATACTTACCTCAAACATCAATCAATCTTTGTAGCAAGCTTATCCTGGATTACAGATGTCACAATCTGATGATTCTGAAATGAAAAAGCAGGAAACGTTACTTATGGTTTAGTTGGATAGTGGTAAATTATCGAAATTCTATGGTCAAGAGGTGGCGTTGTAGTGAGAAAGTACAGATGGGTGATTGTTTTAGTGATTGTGGTTACCTGCCTGCTGTTATGGACTCAAATGATAAATGTGATGTGCGACCAGGATGTGCAATTTTTCAGCGGCATTTGTACCATTAATAAATTTATCCCCTGGTAGTGATGCTTCTCTCTCTGCCTCAGGTGTAGAATGCATTTTTTTTGAGGTGGTAAGATGAACGAAATGGGTTTTAGCGCTCTGAATATCATGCCGCTGGCTATCTCGCTGGTGACGTTGATTGTGGGCCTTGTATTGTGGTTTTTTGTGAACCGTTCCAGCAGCCGTGCAAACGATCAGATTGCCTTGCTTGAAGAGCTGGTGGATTTACAAAAGCGTCAAAACGCTTTGCTGCGCCGTCTGTGTGAAGCAAACGAACCGGAGTCGGAGCAAAAACCGGCTGTGGCTGCGCAAGAAGATAATGACGACGACTTTGTGCGTCTGGTAGCTGAACGCTAAACAGGCTGGAGGTGGGATGAGCTGGAAAAACCCCTGGTACAACCCGCAATTATCCCACCATCTGCCCGACGGATTTCGCAATGCGGAACCGGCTGTACGGCAGCCCGGCGACGTCAAACGGTGGCGTCAGGAGCGTAAAGCGCAGCAGCTCCCGCATCCTCCCGTCGAAGGGTATTCAACGTTTATTGAACGCTGGTGGCAGCGCGCAGACCTGAGCGGCAGCGATGACCGCGTGTGGTGGCTGGGGCATGCCAGTTTGTTACTGCGGCTCCATGGCTACTTTTTACTGACCGACCCCGTTTTTTCTCGCCGTGCATCCCCCGTTTCTTTTGCTGGACCCTCCCGGCGCACCGAAGTGCCAATCGATCTTAAACAGCTCCCCCGGCTGGATGCGGTACTTATTTCACATAACCATTACGACCATCTGGACAGCAAAACCGTACGCAGGTTGGTCAAACGTTTCCCGGACGTGCATTTTTTCGTGCCGCTTGGCCTGAAGGCGTGGTTCAGCAAGCGTGGAATAGAGCAGGTGACGGAGCTGGACTGGTGGCAAAGCTTTAACTGGTGCGGCATGGTTTTCACCGCCGTGCCGGCCCGCCACTGGAGTATGCGAACTTTTTGGGATCGTAATCGCTCGCTGTGGTGCGGCTGGGTTGTCGAGCACGGCTCGCTGCGCTTTTGGTTCAGCGGCGATTCCGGTTACACCGAGTCTCTGGCAGAGATCTCCCGGCGATTAGGTCCGTTTGATATGGCGGCATTGCCTATCGGCGCCTATGAACCTCGCTGGTTTATGGGGGATCACCATATGGATCCTCAGCAGGCCGTTGCGCTATGGCAAAAGATGGGCAAACCCACGACGATTCCTATTCACTGGGGAGTATTTGAACTTGCCGATGAGTCGCTCGATAAACCGCCCCGGGAATTGCGTGAGGCATTGGATGAGCAGGGGGAAAGCGATGATGTGTTTTCTCCGCTGCGTATTGGTCAAAGTTTGCCCTTAACGAAAAAATAAGAATTTATTATTATCACTTCTTGTGATGATTCTATTTCTATTTGTGTCCATTAAATCAGCGGTCAGTCTCTCTTTTAATTCATCGAAACGTTTTTATTGCCTTATCCTGGGGCAATTTGTCATTAAACTTTCATTATTTTGGTGCATTATAATCGGTCTGCTGTACAAGCTTTATTCTGCAGTGCATTTAAAAGGCCATGGCGAAAGCCGTTATCCTGACGTCCTGACTGGCCTTAGGTTAATTTGTGCATAGATATGCATAAAAAATCATAAAGATATATCCTCAAAAGTGGATTTTATTAAACGGATATCTGGACGAAAAGTAAGGTTTACGCTAAGGTTCCAAAGTTGCCGGAATGTTGTTGAAACACAATCTCTTGCGGTAACTTTACGTGGCGAAAATTTACGTCAATAAGCGCAGATTACTTTCTTAAAGTAATCGTGTAATTTTCTGAATCTGTGCGGCAGATCGACACATGCTTAAAAATGGCTTGCCATTGTTTACGTTGTGTGTGATAACACGTTGGGTTAAACGAGGTACAGTTCTGTTTATGTGTGGCATTTTCAGTAAAGAAGACCTGAGTAAACACGTTGTCGTTGAATACCGCTTCTCTGCCGAGCCTTATATTAGTGCCTCATGCAGTAATGTCTCTGTTTTATCTAAGTTATGCCTGCGGGCGAAGAATACAATCTAAGGAATTTGCAAAATGGCAAAGATTAAAGGTCAAGTTAAGTGGTTCAACGAGTCTAAAGGTTTTGGTTTCATTACTCCAGCTGACGGCAGCAAAGATGTATTCGTACACTTCTCTGCAATCCAGGGTAACGGCTTCAAAACTCTGGCTGAAGGCCAGAACGTTGAATTCGAAATCCAGGACGGCCAGAAAGGCCCTGCTGCAGTTAACGTGACTGCCATCTAATTTGCCGCTCGTATTCACAGCAACGAACGCGGCCGTTTTATCTATCTCGCTCGGCAGCTGGATCCCCAACAGGCACAGTACATCGACAAACTGAATATTCCCGGCATCGCGCTGCGCGATGAATCACGTCGTTTTTATCCCGCCGGGCGGGTGGGTGCCAACCTGATTGGCTTCACCAACATTGACGATCAGGGTATTGAGGGCATCGAGAAAAGCTTTAACCAGCAGCTCACCGGCAAAGAAGGTGAACGTCTGGTGCGTAAAGACCGCTATGGTCACGTGGTAGAAAATATTACCGAGAACCCGGCCAGTCCCGCGCACAATATTCAACTCAGTATCGATGAACGGCTGCAAACCGTCACCGAAGACGCGCTGAGCAACGCCGTGTCGTGGAACAAAGCAGAATCCGGTGCGGCGGTGGTTATCGACGTACAAACCGGTGAAGTGCTGGCGATGGCCAACTATCCCACCTTTAACCCGAACAATCGTGAGGATGCCACGCTTGATGACTTCCGTAACCGTGCAATAAGCGACACCTTCGAACCCGGCTCTACGGTAAAACCGATGGTGGTGATGACGGCTCTGCAGCAGGGAATAGTCCGGCCGGACAGCGTGATTGATACCCATCCGTTTACGCTTGACGGGCACCATATCCGCGACGTTGGTTTTTATCCGCAGCTGACGCTGACCGGGGTGCTGCAAAAATCAAGCGATACCGGGGTTTCACGCCTTTCGCTGGCGATGCCAGTCCAGCATATCTGGGATACCTACCATAAATTTGGTTTCGGCGTGCCAACGTCAATTGGGCTGACGGGGGAAAGTCGTGGCCTGCTGCCGGTACGTCAGCGCTGGGGCGAGCTGGACAGAGCGACTTTTGCGTTTGGCTATGGCCTGATGGTAACGCCGCTCCAGCTTGCTCACGTCTATGCGACTATCGGCAGCTTTGGTATTTCCCGCCCACTCTCCATCACGCGTGTTGATCCGCCGGTCGAAGGGCAGAGAGTCATGCCGGAAGAGATTGTTCATGAAGTGGAACACATGATGGAAAGCGTCGCGCTGCCCGGCGGCGGCGGTGTTAAGGCTGCGGTGCATGGCTACCGCGTGGCGGTGAAAACAGGGACGGCGAAAAAAATCGGCCCGGATGGTAAATATGTCGATCAGTACATTGCCTATACGGCAGGCGTGGCCCCGGCCAGCAATCCTCGCTATGCGCTGGTGGTGGTGATTAACGATCCTTCAAACGGTAAATACTACGGCGGTGCGGTGTCGGCCCCCGTGTTCAGCCAGATCATGGGAGATGTTTTACGCCTCGAAAATATTGAGCCCGACGGGCTGCCGGCCGGAGACAACAGCATGATGGTGTTGAACAAAATGGAGAATGACCACGCCGCCATGTAGCGGTTTCGCAAAAGGGGCGTTTGGCGTTACACTTGCGCCCTTTATTGCCTCCGGAGTTCTCTATGTCCTGGCTTTGCCCACTCTGCCATACCGTGCTTGCCGCTGGCGCGAACGGTTATCGCTGCCCCCAGGGGCATCAATTTGATGTAGCCAAAGAAGGCTATGTTAATTTGCTGCCCGTTCAGCATAAACGTTCGAAAGATCCGGGTGACAGCGCGGAAATGATGCAGGCTCGCCGGGCTTTTCTCGACGCCGGGCACTACCAGCCTCTGCGGGATGCTATTTGCCAGATTTTAAAGACGATAACGCCTTCTGCATTACTGGATATTGGCTGTGGTGAGGGCTATTACACGGCGGGATTTGCTGGCGTGGTGGCAGAGAAGGGCGGAGAGACCAGGGGGCTGGATGTTTCAAAAGTCGCTATTCGCTACGCGGCGAAACGCTACCGTGAAGTTAAATTCTGCGTGGCATCCAGCCACCGCCTGCCGTTTGCCGATGAAAGCATGGATGCGATTGTGCGCATTTTTGCTCCCTGCAAGGCCGAAGAGTTGGCGAGAGTGGTGAAGCATGGCGGCGTGGTGATTACCGCCACGCCTGGACCACGCCATTTGATGCAGCTCAAAGGGCTGATTTACCAGGATATCGTATTACACAGCGAAGAAGTGGAAGCTATGCCGGGCTTTACCCTGCAGCAAACGCTGCAGCCGGGCTGGACAATGAGCCTGCGCGGCGATGAAGCCGCAGCCCTGCTGCAAATGACGCCGTTCGCCTGGCGCGCCCGCCCGGAAGTATGGGAAGCGTTGAAGGCAGAAACGGCGTTTAGCTGTGAAACAGATTTTGTAGTACGGGTCTGGCAGCGCGATTAATCAGTTAAACGCGGTGAAATGGCTGTACATAATCTGGCAGCCAATGCCTATCAGGACAATACCGCCGAGGATCTCGGCGCGTTTCCCCAGTATCGGGCCGATAAAGCGGCCTACCATAATACCCAACGTTGACATGATTGCCGTCGCGCAGCCGATGGCTAACGCCGTCTGAATAATATTGACCTGCAGGAAGGCAAGGCCGACGCCCACGGCCATCGCATCGAGGCTGGTGGCAATCGCAGTGGTGACCAGCAGCCAGAAGCCGTGGCGATGAATTTTTGGCGCTTCTTCCTGCCCTGCGCCACGGAAGCCTTCCAGCACCATACGCCCGCCGAGGAACACCAGCAGGATAAATGCGACCCAGTGGTTCCATTCCAGCACGACCTGGCTTGCCAGCAGACCAAGTCCCCAGCCGATAAGCGGAGTAATCGCTTCGATAACGCCAAAAATAAGGCCGATACGAAGGGCTTCGGAAAATTTAGGTTTATGGAGCGTGGCACCTTTACCGATGGAAGCGGCGAAAGCATCCATGGACATGCCGAAAGCAAGAAGAATAGTGGCGGAGAGATTCATCATATTGCCTCAGTTGGGGATATCCATATACACGCAAACCATCCCCAACTTTACGATGGCGCGTGCCTATGGTCTCGCCTACTCAGAACTCTGAGGCGTACATGCCACGTTAATCTCAAGGACGGATATAACGAGTATGTTGACATGTACATTTCTGCCTATGGCAGAAATCGGCTACTCCCCAACGACGGGCGCAACCTTAACATATTTTTTTAAATTAAAACAATCTTTGAATTCTATTTTTTATCGTCATTTATTGATAACGATTTGCATTTAACTGCATATGCAAAGGAAACGTTAAAATAAAGCCGCACAAATCTTAAGAAATAGCATAGGCTATGTTTTTAATGGCGAAAAATAAGCCACAAATATAGACATTGCTATAATTGTAACTTATTGAGTTGCAACCATTAACTTGTAGATTTTTTCGAGATCATCAATATTCTTTACCCGAATCAATAAGCGCCGCTGTTCTAATTGCAGCACCAGCACGCCGTCCTCGGATAAATTCATCTCTTTAATACGGTTATATTCCACCCAAACATTGGCGAAGAAAAAACCATGGCTTTTGAACAAAATCTTAGGCTGCCTGAACCACGACAGATAAATGGCCATCAATGCCAGAGCAGATAATAACCATGTGGTCAGCGGGGTACCGTGAGAGGTGATGTTGTTGTAGATGAGGATGCCGATGAGAAAGACAAAGATGGCGCTGTCGACACGGTTGCGGCGAAGCAGGGGGATTTTAAGCAGGGTTTTGCCCTTCAACTTGTCCATCAAGAACTCATCGTAAACCGCAAAAGCCAGCAGCAGCGCGATGAAAACAACCAGCACGACATCCGTCAGCGTCATGAAACCTCCCGTTAAAGATAAAAAAACCGGGGGCTAAGTGCCCCCGGTTATCACAACAAATTACAGGCCCAGCAGGCCGATAGCGTAACCCACAATACCGATGACGAAGAAGCCCATGATTATCCACAGCGCGTTGACCTTTTTGCGCAGCAGCCACATACAGGCGAAGGTCAGCAGCAGCGGGACCAGGCCCGGCATCAGCTGGTCAAGGATAGTCTGTACGGTAGTAACCTTAACGGCCCCGGTCTGGTCGGTGATTTTTGACACCACCAGCGGGATGTTAACGTGCGTCCACTTGTTAACCAGTGCCCCCATGACAAAGAGGCCGAGAATGGACGCCCCTTCCGTCAGTTTCTGCAGGAAGCCGCCGCCCATATCCTTAACGATATCGACCCCTTTGCGATAGCCATAGGCCACGCCATAGTAGCGGGTCAGCAGGCGCACGGCGTTGAACAGGATGAAGAACAGCAGTGGCCCAAGCAGGCTACCGCTCATCGCGATACCCGCGCCCAGGGCAGCAAAGACCGGACGTACGGTACCCCAGAAAATAGGGTCACCCACGCCTGCCAGCGGCCCCATCAGGCCAACCTTGATGCCGTTTATCGCACCGTCGTCAATCGCTGCGCCGTTAGCACGCTGCTCTTCCATCGCCAGCGTAACGCCAAGCACCGGGGCGGCAACGTAAGGGTGGGTGTTAAAGAACTCCAGGTGACGCTTGATGGCCTGACGGCGTTCTTCGTTGTTTTCCGGGTACAGTCGTTTGATAACCGGCACCATACAGAAACAGAAGCCTAACGCCTGCATACGCTCGAAGTTCCATGAACCCTGGAACAGGTTTGAACGCAGGAATACGCCACGGATATCACTCTGGGTGATTTTCTTCTCAGTCGCTAATTTAGTGGAATCAACCATTTCGCTCACCTGTTAGTCCAGTTCGTTATCAAGATCGTTAGCGGCAGAAGCCTGGGCCGGCGCGCCAGCGCTACGGTTATATTTAGGGCTCAGCTGGATGTAGAGGATGGCCATAACTGCGCCAATCACGCCCAGTGCCACCAGGTTGAAGTTGGTGAACGCCGCGGTAACGAAACCGAGGTAGAAGAACGGCATCAGGTAGCCCGCACGCATCATGTTGATGACCATTGCGTAACCCACTACCACGATCATGCCGCCGGCGATGTTCAGGCCGCTGGTGACCACTTCAGGAATGGCGTTCAGCATGTTCTGAACTTCACTGGTGCCTACGGAGATGGCGACGATAACCGCTGGAATCGCGATACGCATTGCCTGCAGGAACAGAGAAGAAACGTGGATCCAGGACAGCGCCGTCAGGTTGCCGTTGTTGGCGGCCTTATCCGCTGCGTGCTGGAAGCCCACGGTAATGGTACGAACGATAATGGTCAGTACCTGGCCCGCGGCGGCAAGTGGAATCGCCAGCGCGATACCCGCCCCGATGCTTTGGTGCCCGGCGATAACCAGGATGGTAGAGATAATTGAGGCGAGGGCGGCATCAGGCGCCACGGCGGCACCGATGTTCATCCAGCCCAGGGCAATCATTTCCAGCGTACCGCCGATGATGATGCCGGTTTTCATGTCGCCGAGTACGGCGCCGATTAAAGTACAGGCGATAAGCGGACGGTGGAACTGAAATTCATCGAGCACCGACTCCATACCGGCGATACAGGCTACGACAAACACCAGCACAATCTGAAGAGTGGTAATCTCCATTGTACTTCTCCTATTGACGATGACTTATGTGTGAAATCTGAGCAATATTATTAGTGATGACAATCATTTAACTTTAGCGATCAGATCCATCATTTTCAGTTTTTGATCTGTAGACACTTTCCGCGCTTCGAGCTCAATACCGCGGTCATTCAGTTTTTTGAAAGCTTCGATATCTTTTTCATCTACGGAAATAGCGTTGTTGACCTGGGTTTTGCCCTGGCGGAACGCCATACCGCCGATGTTAACGGAGGTGATTTTTACGCCGCCTTCGACGATACGCTCCACGTCGGTTGGGTTGGTGAACAGCAACATCACGCGGTCGCCGGCATATTTAGGGTTGTTGTAAACGCGGATCATTTTCGCGACATCCACGACGTGTGCGGTAACGCCCGGCGGTGCGACCTGAGTCAGCAGAGTTTTACGGACCGTGTCCGCCGCCACTTCGTCGCTAACGACGATGATGCGGGTGACGTTGGTTTCTTTCGTCCAGCGGGTAGCAACCTGGCCATGAATTAAGCGGTCGTCGATACGTGCCAGACCGATATTCATGTAGTCGTTTGGCCCCATCGGTTTGGCCGGTGCTGCGGCTTTCGGCACGGCGGCGACAGCAGGTGCTGCTTTTTCTACCGGTTTGGCCTTCAGCGCCTTCACGCCTTCACGGCCGGTTTCTACCGCGTGTGCGACCAGATCGTCGAAGGTAGGGTTGTCGTCACGCGACATCAGGGTTTCGACCAGCATCGGGATATTGACCCCGGCGACCACTTCGTAATGTTCTTTATCAACAACGATACGGCTTGCTGCATTGAATGGACTGCCACCCCAGGTATCCACGAGGAATAACACGCCTTTGCTGGTGTCCAGTTTCTCCAGCTGTGCGTTATATTTCTCGATCAGGGTTTCAGCATTTTCACCCGGGACGAAATCTATCCAGCCAACGTTTTCTTGTTCGCCTAATAGCATTTCGGCGGTTTTCAGCAATTGTTCCGCTGCCCAGCCATGTGTGCCTATGACAATAGCAATAGTCACTTGCTACCTCCTGTTTTTGTCATTACAACACCCCTCGAAGGGTGCGGTGGTGTATCGGTCTCGGTTTTAGCGAATCGATTCAGATAACACGTTCAAAGTAGAACAAACTATTTGCCGGAATTATTTTAGACAGTGAAAAAATAATTTATGTGATGAAGATCCGTAATTTAACTTTGTCACTAATTCAAACAATTACGCTGTAAAATATGGTCATCGGAAGTTGCAAAAAAATTGCAAAGTCAGGTAAATCTTTGCCAAAGCCCGGTTTCCTTTGATAATGTTAGCGTCCGATTCACTTTCAGGAGTAGCGGGCAGTAGCCCACCCTATGGACCGTCACCGACGTCTTTTCACTGCCGGGATGCCTAAATCCCCCCTTCTCAGCGGCGTTTCGCACCCGCAAATACGATTCACTAGCTATTTTGCGTCCGTTACTCACGGAATGCAGATTTTCTGCGCCCAGGACGGGAGTCTGACATGGAACTGTTAATGGACCCGCAAATCTGGGCGGGTTTACTCACGCTTGTGGTGCTGGAAATCGTACTGGGTATTGATAACCTGGTCTTTATTGCCATTCTGGCGGACAAACTGCCGCCGAAACAGCGCGATAAGGCTCGACTGATCGGCCTGTCGCTGGCGCTGATTATGCGACTGGCGCTGCTGTCGCTGATCTCGTGGCTTGTCACGCTTACGGCGCCGCTGTTCAGCGTTGCTGACTTCACGTTCTCGGGCCGCGACCTGATTATGCTGCTGGGGGGTATCTTCCTGCTGTTTAAAGCCACAACGGAGCTGCACGAGCGCCTTGAAAACCGCCAGCACGACGACGGGCACGGTAAAGGCTATGCCAGCTTCTGGGTGGTGGTATTGCAGATTGTAGTGCTGGACGCCGTGTTCTCGCTGGATGCGGTAATTACCGCCGTGGGGATGGTAAACCATCTGCCTGTCATGATGGCTGCGGTCGTCATTGCGATGGGCGTTATGCTGCTGGCCTCCAAGCCGCTGACCAATTTTGTCAACCAGCATCCGACGGTGGTTGTGCTCTGTCTGAGCTTCCTGCTGATGATTGGTTTGAGCCTGGTCGCGGAAGGTTTTGGCTTCCACATTCCGAAAGGCTACCTGTACGCGGCCATCGGTTTCTCGATAATCATCGAGCTGTTTAACCAGATCGCCCGTCGTAACTTTATTCGTCATCAGTCTCGCCAGCCGCTACGCGCCCGTACCGCCGATGCGATTCTGCGCATGATGAGCGGCAAACGTCAGGAGCGTACGCAGCACAGCGAAGACAGCAAAGCGATGAGGCCTATTGAGGCCGAATCTTTCGCCGAAGAAGAGCGCTACATGATTAACGGCGTGCTGACCCTGGCGTCACGTTCACTGCGCAGCATCATGACGCCACGCGGGGAGATCTCCTGGGTTGATGCTATGAAAAGCGTCTCTGAGATCCGCGCGGAGCTGCTGGAGTCCCCGCACAGCCTGTTCCCGGTATGCCGTGGTGAACTGGATGAAATCATCGGCGTAGTGCGTGCGAAAGAGCTGCTGGTGGCGCTGGACGAAGGCGCTGACGTGGCGGCGATTGCCGCGCAGTCTCCGGCCATTGTGGTGCCGGAAACGCTGGACCCGATCAACCTGCTTGGCGTGCTGCGTCGGGCCCGCGGCAGCTTCGTTATCGTGAACAACGAATTTGGCGTGGTACAGGGCCTGGTCACGCCGCTGGACGTGCTGGAAGCGATTGCCGGTGAATTCCCGGATGCGGACGAAACCCCAGAGATAGTGCGTGACGGTGAAGGCTGGCTGGTGAAAGGTTCCACCGATCTTCATGCGCTTCAGCAGCGTCTGGACATTCATCGCCTGATGCACGACGAACAGGACATCGCCTCTATTGCGGGCCTGGTGATTTCGGTGAACGGCCATATCCCTAAAGTGGGAGACGTTATCGAAGTGCCGCCGCTGCGTATTCAGATAGTTGAAGCGAATGATTACCGGGTCGATTTGGTTCGCGTGGAGAAAGAACGCTCTCCACACGAGGACGAAGAAGAGTAATTCAGCGCGCAGGGAAGACCGGGATAGCCCGGTCTTCATGGCGAGGGGGCGGCGGCATGTTGCCCTCGAGCCAGTGAGCAAAATCCCTCAGCGGCATGGGTTTTGCGTATAAAAAGCCCTGCAACACCGCCACACCGTTACGCCTTAGATACTCTGCCTGCTCCTGCGTTTCCACCCCTTCAGCCACCAGATCGATATCCAGCCTTTGCCCAAGGGCAATAATAATATCCGTCACCGTAGAGTTAACCGCATCGGTACCGATAGCGGCGGTAAAGGATTTGTCTATTTTCAGCACATTGGGATTCAGCGTCTCGAGATAGGCGAGCGAGCTGTGCCCGGTGCCGAAATCATCGATAGCCAGGTCAATACCGAGCCTGTGTAGCTCCTGAACCACGCTGTGATCCATCGCGGGCAGGGCGTTACGCTCGGTGAGCTCAAGCGTCAGTTTTTGCTTCGGCGTCGCCGGGAACCAGTAGCGTTTCAGGTCGCGAATAATCGCGCCGTCGTGGAAGTGGCTGGCGGCAACGTTCAGGCCAATGTGAAACCCTGGCGTTTTAGGGAATATCTCAAGGTGGCGTACGGTTTCATCCAGCACAAATCGCGTGAGCGGGGCGATTTGCTGCTGCTGCTCCGCCAGGGGAATAAATACCTCCGGTGAAATCCAGCCCTGCCTCGGGTTATTCCAGCGCAGCAGCAGCTCCACGCCAACGCATTCTAAATTTCGGGCGCTGACCAGCGGCTGGCAAAAGACTTCAAATTCCCGGGCGGCAAGGCCGAGGTTGATTTCCCAGGAGAAGCTCATGCGGTTGGCGGTGGCGAGCCAGGCAATGTAGCCCACCAGCATGCTGAGCAGTAAGGCCAGCGGGAGCTGCGACGGCAGGTTTTGCAGCGTCAGCTGGTCGGCGGAAGGCCCGATTGCGGTGATGGAGTAAGGGTAAAGTTTTGAAGCCGTTTGCTGAGAAACCTGATCCTCATCCGGAACGATCTTAGCCTGCAGGCCCGAGCCGTATTCCAGATGATCGTTGCCAACGTTAAGCACCGCGCGTGTCACCCAGGGGTGCTCCGGTTTTAGCAACAGGCTGGTGAGCATCTGGATATTAATAATCTGCATAACGCCATCACGCGTTTCGCCTGGCTGCGGGCGCCAGAAAATCAGTACCGGAGTGCCTTTTAACAGCGAGCTGTCACGCGATAAAAAGAGCAAAGGGTCGGGCGAAGGCAGGCGGGTATGGAGCTGATGAATTCCCACATCGCGGCTGCCATAAATACTGGAGCAATAAAGAACGCCGTCCTGGATTAAGCCAATGGCGCGCACCGTTTGCATTTTTGCCGCGTGCTCGCGGATTTTTAATTGGGCATCGGCGCAGGAGGTGCCGATAAGCTGCATGATGTCGTCGCTGACGGTATTAAGCGGGGCGAGAAGTGTATCAAGGGTATTTATAACTCTTTGATTAAACTGAGCTACGCGTTGTTCGTTAAGGTTTCGTTCGGTCGTGTACCTGACGCTAAGCGTGACGATTAAAACTAAAATGGCGAGTACGGCGCAGACAATAACTCGCCTGCGGCGATAGTCAGAAATAATCCGCTGTGCCGTTTGCATCCCTGTTTCCCTGTTTCTCGCCGCAAGAAGTGAGGCGTAACGTTATCATCAAAGTGTAGTGGGATATCAGGGTGGCAAAAAAATAAAAAAAGATAAGATAAAAAAGCGGCGCCGAGACTGCTGACAAAGTTAATTGCTCTAAAAAAGTCCGAACCCAGGTCTACTAAAAACAATGAATAATGTTCTCTGGTTTGCTCCAAACAGTCGAAAACCACGTTTTTCGGCTGTTTGTCATCAATCTGAGCGCCGCATAAGCGGCGCCGAATGTGGCTTATATTTCTGATTTAAGGCTGGATGAGCGGGAGTATTGGTCTCTTGCTCCCCGACTTTCTGGCAACTTATTCTTAATCACACTGAACCTTAATCGCCAGGCCGCCTCGCGATGTTTCGCGGTATTTGGCGTTCATGTCTTTGCCTGTCTCATACATCGTTTCAATGACTTTATCGAGCGAAACGCGTGGCGCGCTGGTACGGCGCATCGCCATGCGGGTAGCGTTGATTGCTTTAACCGAGGCAATGGCATTACGTTCGATACAAGGCACCTGAACCTGCCCGGCGACCGGGTCACAGGTCAGGCCAAGGTTGTGCTCCATGCCGATTTCCGCAGCGATGCAAACCTGCTCAGGGGCCGCGCCCATAATTTCCGCAAGGCCCGCGGCCGCCATCGAACAGGCAACGCCAACTTCGCCCTGGCAGCCGACTTCCGCCCCGGAGATTGAGGC
Organism: Cedecea sp. P7760; assembly: GCF_013386425.1. Lineage (NCBI taxonomy): Bacteria > Pseudomonadati > Pseudomonadota > Gammaproteobacteria > Enterobacterales > Enterobacteriaceae > Cedecea > Cedecea sp. P7760. The sequence goes on from NZ_JACARU010000012.1 coordinate 38,386, forward strand.
GTTCATTTTGTAGAGCACGCCGATGGCACCGGAAGCCAGGAAATAACGAATCCAGGTGTCTGGCGTGACCGGCTCGATAAAGTGGTCGTAGTAGGCCAATACTGCCGGAACAATCCCGCAGGCGCCGTTGGTTGGGGCCGTAACGACGCGCCCACCGGCGGCGTTCTCTTCGTTCACCGCCAGCGCAAACATGTTCACCCAGTCAACCACGTTCATCGGGTCGCTGGAGAGCTTGTCGCTGGACACCAGCATACGGCGCAGGGCAGATGCACGACGCGGTACTCGCAGCGGGCCAGGCAGCACGCCTTCGGTGTTTACGCCCCGGTCGATACAGGCGCGCATGGTCTGCCAGATGTTGGCGAAGTAATCTTCGATTTCCTGGCGGCTGTGCAGCGCCAGTTCGTTCTGCATCACCATGCCGGACACGGACAGCCCGGTGTCCTTACAGTGCTGCAGCATTTCCTGGGCGGAGTTGAACGGATAAGGCACGGAAACTTCGTTTACCGAATCTTTCCCGAAATGCTCTTCGTCAACGATAAAACCGCCGCCGATGGAGTAGTAGGTTTTGCTGTAGATCTCTTTGTCGCCGTTGTAGGCGTGGATCTGCATGCCGTTTTCATGCAACGGCAGGTTATCGCTGCGAAAACGCATGCCGTTATCCTGCGGGAAATCGACTTCATGGCGGCCCTGAGCGATAAGCAGACGACCACGAGTTTCTACGTCGCGGATAAAGGCTGGAATGGCATCGATATCAACGTTATCCGGCTGGTTGCCCGCCAGACCCATGATAATCGCGATATCGGTGTGGTGGCCTTTCCCCGTCAGGGAAAGGGAACCGTAGACGTCCACCGCAATACGGGTGGTGCTGTCCAGCAGCCCTTGTTCGATCAGTGCGTCGACAAACTGTTTCCCGGCCTTCATTGGCCCGACGGTATGGGAGCTGGATGGCCCGATGCCGACCTTGAACATGTCGAATATGCTAATCACGCTAAAACTCCTCTGATAGCACCCTGTTTCATGGAACATGATGCTTTGAAATGGCTAAGCGCTAGTTTAAAAATTTATTGGTTCCACCAGGAAACTATTCACATGAATTAAACTAATGCTTAACCATAAACCACCTAATAGCAGATGATTTATGGCCTTTATGGTTATTAAATATAGCCATTTTCAGCGTTTTAAACTGTCGTCTGGATCGCTATCTACCTGTAAAGAAAGTTCCCGAATTATGCCCGCCGTCATACCCCAGACAAAATAACGTTGATACCAGGATAGCCACACGCGGTGCGCGTTGCCGCGGCGATGGATGTCTAAAGGATGGTAGCGTCCGAGGCGAAGCGCTTCGGCAAGCGGCATCTCAAAGACCGCCGACACTTCATCTTCGCTGGCGCGCCACGGTAAATCGGGTGGAATAATGCCGACAATGGGCGTTACCTGGAAACCGGTCACGCTGTCCACCGGGGGAAGGGTGCCGATAACGTCGACACACTCTGGCGGAATGGCGACTTCTTCCTGAGCCTCGCGCAATGCGGCGGCAATCAGCGAACTGTCGGTGTCGTCTACCGCCCCGCCGGGGAAGGCCACCTGGCCCGCGTGTTTACGCAGCATGATGGAACGCTGGGTGAGTAAAAGCCCCGGCTGAGGCCGACGCACTATCGGTACCAGTACCGCCGCCTGACGTTTGTTGCTGACAGGGCCGCTTTCAGTAGGGCGCAGCAGTTGAAAGCGGGTGAGGAAATCATTCAGCGTCAGGGACGAACCGACCATGCATTAACTCTCCAGTAGGGGCAAAATACGATTAACTTTGTCAAAAGTTTCCTGATATTCCGCCGCTTCGTTACTGTCGGCGACGATCCCGCCGCCGGCAGAACAGTATAATTTTCCGCCTTCAGCGGTCAGCGTGCGGATGGTGATGCTGGTATCCATATTGCCGCAGAAGCTAATGTAGCCGATACTGCCGCACCATGCGTTGCGCCTCTGTGGCTCCAGCTCTTCGATAATCTCCATTGCCCGCACTTTGGGCGCGCCGGTAATCGACCCCCCGGGGAAGGTGGCCTGCAGGAGATCGCAGGCGCTGAGGGTTTCGGGAAGCTCAGCGGTAATCGTGCTCACCAGATGATGAACCGCAGGGAACGGCTCGACCACGAAAAGCTCAGGCACTTTGACGCTGCCCGGTACCGCCACGCGGCCAATATCGTTGCGCAGCAAATCAACAATCATCAGATTTTCTGCGCGGTCTTTAGCTGAGTTTGCCAGCCGGTTTGCCTGTGCGGCATCGGCTTCAGGCGTTGCCAGACGCGGCAGGGTGCCCTTAATCGGCCGGGTCTGGATTTGCTTGCCTTCAAGCAGCACGAAGCGTTCCGGGGAAAGGCTAAGAATGCAGCTTTCAGGCAGTCTGAGGAAGGCGCTGAACGGCGCGCGGTTTGCCTGATTAAGCCGCTCGAATGCCTGCCATTCATCACCTTCATAGCTGGCGCTGAAGCGCTGGGCAAGATTGACCTGGTAACAGTCTCCATTGCTTAAATAAGCCTGAATCTGGCAGAATTTCTCACCGTAAGCTTCGCGCGACATATTGGAATGCCATTCGCTGGTCAGCCTGAAAGGTTGGGCAGGCTGGCGTGGTTTCAACGCCTCAAGCCAGGCCAGACGAGACTCGATGTCTCCGCAGCAGACCAGCGTCAGGCGCTCAAGCTGATGGTCTGCAATCAGCGCCCAGTCATAAATACCCACGGCCATATCCGGGGTGGTTAAATCCTGCTCCGTCGTCACGGGTAATGTTTCAAAACGTCGCCCCAAATCGTAGCCAAATAAACCCAGCGCGCCGCCGCAGAAGGGGAAATCAGATTGGGACTGTGCGAGAAAACCAAAGCTGTTCAGCGTATTTTGTAGCAGCTCAAGCGGGCAATCTTCGTGATGCGACAGATTGCCGTCGCGCTCAATAATCGTTTCCTGCCCGCGCGTGACCAGCGTAGCCAGCGGATTGGCGACCATAATGTCGAAACGGTTATGAGGGTGATCGGCAAACCCGGAATGGAGCAGCATGGCCCAGGGCTGGCCCGAAACAGGGCGAAAATAGTGCTGAACGGCATCGGGCTGCCAGCTGAGTTCGTAAAAATCGGGGGTAGCTATAACATTCATCTTGGTAGCATCGTCTGGAGCAGAGTAAAGTAGCGGCTCCAGCACTGTAACAGGAGTTCGATATGATTTCAGGATTACCGGCGCTTAGCCACGAGCAGCAGCAGCAGGCCGTCGAGCGTATTCACGAACTGATGGCAAACGGCATGAGCAGCGGCGAAGCCATCGCCCTGGTGGCCAGTGAGATCCGTGCCTCGCACACCGGCGGTAACATCGTCGCACGCTTTGAAGATGAAGACGACGAAGAAGAAGACCCGCAGGACTAGCCGGGCCTCAACGGCTTTGCGTTACACGGCGGCGATGATTTTGATTTCCACTTTGTAACGCGGGTTCATCAGTTTAGCCTGTACGGTGCAGCGTACCGGCGCTTTACCCGCCACAACCCACTCATCCCACGCTTTATTCATTGCCGCAAAATCCTCGCCGTCCGGCAGGAAAATAGTCGCATCCAGAATGCGGGTCTTATCGCTGCCAAGCTCGGCCAGCAGGGTGTCAATTTGCTCAAGGGTATTTGCCGTCTGCTGGTAAGCGTCGGCATCCAGGTTTTCAGGCACGCCGGTGTAGTACACGGTCTGGTTATGGATAACAGCATCAGACCAGCGAGCTTCGGGTTTAATACGCGCAATACTCATGACAACTCCTTAACAACAAACGATATGTGCGGCACAGACTGCCATAATCCGCTGCCCGGTTCCACCGGCTTGCTGGATAAACCTGGCCAGGGCTGACATAATCACTGGCAATTTAACCAGGGGGTAACGTGACGGACGATTTTGCAGCAGACGGCCAACTGGCTCAGGTCATTCCCGGTTTCAGGCCGCGTGAGGCGCAGCGTGAAATGGCAGAGGCGGTCACCAGGGCCATTAAAGCCGGCGGCGAGCTGGTGGTAGAAGCCGGTACCGGTACGGGGAAAACGTATGCCTACCTTGCCCCCGCCCTGCGTTCGGGCAAAAAAGTGATTATCTCTACCGGCTCAAAGGCGCTGCAGGATCAGCTGTTTTCCCGCGATCTGCCGACTATCTCCCGGGCGCTGAAATTTACCGGCCGCGTGGCGCTGCTGAAGGGACGCTCTAACTACCTTTGCCTGGAAAGACTTGAACAGCAGTCGCTGGCCGGCGGCGACTTGCCCGTGCAGGCACTAAGCGACGTGGTACATCTGCGCGGCTGGGCCAGCGAAACCGTCGACGGTGATATCAGCACCTGCGCTTCTGTCGCCGAAGACTCCACCGTCTGGCCGATGGTTACCAGCACCAACGACAACTGTCTGGGCCAGGATTGCCCGCAGTATCAGGACTGTTTCGTGGTGAAAGCGCGTAAAAAGGCAATGGATGCTGACGTGGTGGTGGTGAACCATCATCTCTATCTGGCCGATATGGTGGTGAAAGAGAGTGGCTTCGCGGAGCTGATCCCCGAGGCCGAAGTGACGATTTTCGATGAAGCTCATCAGATCCCCGATATCGCCAGCCAGTATTTTGGTCAGTCTATCTCCAGCCGCCAACTGCTCGACCTCGCCAAAGACATCTCTATTGCTTACCGGACAGAAGTTAGGGATGTGCAACAGCTGCAAAAAAGCGCCGACAGCCTCGCTCAGCGCACGCAGGATTTTCGCCTGCAAATAGGCGACCCGGGCTACCGTGGCAACCTGCGTGAGCTGCTCGCGGACGCCAATATTCAGCGTTCTTTGCTGCTGCTCGATGACGCGCTGGAGCTGTGTTACGACGTGGCGAAGCTTTCCCTTGGGCGCTCTGCGCTTTTGGACGCTGCTTTTGAACGGGCGGTGATTTACCGTGGACGCATCAAGCGGCTGAAAGAGATCAATCAGCCGGGGTACAGCTACTGGTACGAATGTAACGCCCGCCATTTCACACTAGCCCTGACGCCGCTGTCCGTGGCAGACAAGTTTAAGGAAGCTATCCGTGAAAAAGCGGGCTGCTGGGTCTTCACCTCGGCGACCCTCGCGGTGAATGACAAAATGAGCCATTTCACCGAACGGCTGGGCATCGACGAGGCAGAAACGCTGCTGCTGGCAAGCCCGTTTGACTACGCTAAGCAGGCGCTGCTCTGCGTGCCGCGAGGGCTGCCAACGCCAAACCAGCCGCACGCAGGCCGCCATCTGGCCAATTTGCTGCGCCCGCTCATTGAAGCCAATAACGGGCGCTGCTTTATGCTTTGTACCTCCCACGCCATGATGCGCGACCTGGCCGAGCAGTTCCGCGCCACCATGACGCTCCCGGTGCTGCTGCAGGGCGAAACCAGCAAAGGCCAGCTGTTGCAGCAGTTTGTTGAGGCCGGTAATGCCCTGCTGGTGGCGACCAGCAGCTTCTGGGAAGGCGTTGACGTTCGCGGTGATACGCTCTCACTGGTCATCATCGACAAACTGCCCTTTACCTCACCGGACGATCCGCTGCTGAAGGCTCGAATGGAAGATTGCCGCATTCGTGGCGGCGATCCGTTTGACGATGTCCAGCTGCCGGATGCGGTCATCACCCTCAAGCAGGGCGTCGGCAGACTCATTCGCGACGTGGAGGACCGGGGCGTGCTGGTTATCTGTGATAACCGGCTGGTGATGCGGCCTTATGGCGCTGTTTTCCTGAACAGCCTGCCGCCAACGCCGCGTACCCGGGATATAAATCGGGCAGTTGAGTTCCTCAGCGCCTCTGGCGCGCAGTAATTTGTGCCAGGCTATGGTATGATGCGCGCCGTTTTTTGACCTTATCTCCGCCAGAGGTTGGCAAGTCCATGCGAATTTTAGCCATCGATACCGCAACAGAAGCCTGTTCTGTTGCTCTGCAAAACGACGAGGCGTCCTACGCCCATTTCGAACTCTGCCCGCGCGAGCATACGCAAAGAATTTTGCCCATGGTGAGGGACATCCTGAACCAGGGCGAAATTACTTTGTCTGATGTGAACGCACTCGCCTACGGGCGTGGGCCGGGCAGTTTTACCGGCGTGCGAATTGGTATCGGCATTGCACAAGGGCTGGCGCTGGGCGCTGAGCTACCAATGATTGGTGTCTCAACGCTAGCGACGATGGCGCAGGGCGCATGGCGCCGTACCGGGGCAACCCGAGTCCTGGCCGCCATAGATGCTCGAATGGGCGAAGTCTACTGGGCCGAATATCAGCGTGACGAGCAGGGCGTGTGGCACGGCGAAGAAAGTGAAGCCGTCCTCAAGCCGGAAGACGTTACCGGTCGGTTGAAACAGCTTAGCGGCAGCTGGGCTACAGTCGGTACAGGCTGGCAGGCCTGGCCTGATATGGCGCAGGATAGCGGACTTCTGTTGCAGGACGGTGAAACCACGCTGCCCGAAGCAGAAGACATGCTGCCGCTGGCGCTGCAGGCTTTTAACGCCGGAAAAACCGTCGCCGTGGAACACGCTGAACCGGTCTACCTGCGCAATGAAGTGACCTGGAAAAAGCTTCCTGGCAGAGAGTAATACCCACCGCTCCGAACGGAGTGGAGGTTAAGGAGATGAGGTATGGCTGTTTGTAATGTCAAAAAATGCAGCTGGCTGCTTGCAGCCGCCGCGGCGTTGGTGCTGAGCGGCTGCGTGAGCGTGCCGGACGCCATCAAAGGAACCTCGGCGACGCCGCAGCAGGATCTGACGGTCGTCATGAATGCTCCCCAGCTTTACGTTGGGCAGGAAGCACGTTTTGGCGGCCGGGTGGTGAACGTGGATAACCTGAAGGGGAAAACCCGGCTGGAAATTGCCACCGTCAGCCTGGATGAAGGTGCCCGCCCGGCGCTGAATGAACCTTCTCACGGGCGTATTTATGCCGACGTGAACGGTTTCCTGGACCCGGTTGATTTTCGTAATCAGCTGGTCACCGTTGTGGGGCCAATCACCGGCACCGCAGAAGGTAAAATTGGCCAGACGCCGTATAAATTCATGACCATGCAGGCGACAGGGTATAAGCGCTGGAACGTGGTTCAGCAGGTCGTGATGCCGCCGCAGCCCATAGATCCGTGGTTCTGGGGCGGCCCATACCCGTACCGTCATCATTATGATATGTGGGGCGGCTGGTATAATCCGGGGCCCGCACAGGTACAAACCGTCGTAACCGAATAATCTGTTGTTTTTAAATATTTTCAAACAGCGGCCTGGCCGCTGTTTGTTTTTATCCAGGACGGATGAAAAAATTTAGTGATGCGCTTCGCAACCTTTAATCAGGCTAATTAATAAACTGGTACGCTGAGTTAATATTATGTTAACGAAATGTGTAGCCTGGGGTTGTGATGACGACAAATAATAATTTCAGAGGTGGATCCTTGAATAAGGTTTGGCTTAACCGCTACCCGGCCGACGTTGCGGCTGAAATAAATCCCGATCGCTATCAATCCCTGGTTGATATGTTTGAACAGGCCATCACTCGCTATGCCGATAAGCCTGCGTTTATCAATATGGGGGAGGTGATGACCTTCCGTAAGCTGGAAGAGCGCAGCCGTGCATTCGCCGCTTACCTCCAGCAGGGCCTGGGGCTGAAAAAAGGCGACCGCGTTGCGCTGATGATGCCCAACCTGCTGCAGTACCCGGTGGCGCTCTTTGGCATACTGCGTGCCGGAATGGTGGTGGTTAACGTTAACCCGCTTTATACCCCACGCGAGCTGGAGCACCAGCTGAACGACAGCGGCGCCAGCGCGATCGTCATCGTGTCGAACTTTGCCCACACGCTGGAAAAAGTGGTCGATAAAACCCAGGTGAAGCACGTGATCCTGACCCGCCTGGGAGACCAGATCTCCGGCCCGAAAGGCACGCTGGTTAACTTTGTCGTCAAATACATCAAGCGGCTGGTGCCTAAATACCATTTGCCAAACGCTATCTCCTTCCGCCGCGCGCTGCAAAGCGGCTACCGCATGCAGTACATCAAGCCTGAAATTATCAACGACGATTTGGCCTTCCTGCAGTACACCGGCGGCACGACCGGCGTGGCGAAGGGCGCGATGCTGACGCACCGCAACATGCTGGCCAACCTTGAGCAGGTGAGGGCGGCCTATAGCCCGCTGCTGCATGAAGGCAAGGAGCTGGTGGTCACCCCGCTGCCGCTCTATCATATTTTTGCCCTGACCATTAACTGCCTGCTGTTTATCGATATGGGCGGTCAGAACCTGCTGATTACCAACCCGCGCGACATTCCGGGCCTGGTAAAGGAACTGGCGAAATATCCTTTCACCGCCATGACCGCCGTGAACACGCTGTTTAACGCCTTGCTGAACAACAAAGAGTTCCAGCAGCTGGACTTCTCAAGCCTGCACCTCTCCGCGGGCGGCGGCATGCCGGTTCAGCACGCCGTGGCTGAACGTTGGGAAAAATTAACCGGGCGCTTCCTGCTGGAAGGCTACGGCCTGACGGAGTGCGCGCCGCTGGTCAGCGCGAATCCGCATGACATGGATTACCACAGCGGCTCTATTGGCCTGCCGGTGCCGTCTACCGATGTGAAGCTGATTGATGATGAAGGCAATGAGGTTCCTCCTGGCGAGCCCGGTGAGCTTTGCGTTAAAGGGCCTCAGGTGATGCTGGGCTACTGGCAGCGCCCGAAAGAGACCGATGAAATTCTGAAAGACGGCTGGCTGCGCACCGGCGACATTGCGGTGATGAACGACGAAGGCTTTATGAACATCGTTGACCGTAAAAAAGACATGATCCTCGTTTCCGGTTTTAACGTTTATCCCAACGAAATTGAAGACGTGGTGATGCAGAACGAAGGCGTGCTGGAAGTTGCGGCGGTTGGTGTGCCTGCCGGCGTAAGCGGTGAGCACGTCAAAATCTTCGTCGTGAAGAAGGACCCGGCCCTGACGGAAGAAGCGCTTATCGCCTTCTGCCGCCGCCAGTTAACCGGCTATAAAGTGCCGAAACTGATAGAATTCCGCACGGAATTGCCAAAATCCAACGTCGGGAAAATTTTACGACGAGAACTGCGTGACGAAGCGGGCAAGACAGGCAACAATAACGCCTGAGCTCCAAGTCACTCGTCCTGATGCCGGTTCGCCGGCATTTTTTATGGGCGCAACCTAAGAGAACTGAATTTGACTTACCAGATGATTACCACCGATGAAGGGCTGGCCGCCGTTTGCCAGGCCGCTCGTCAGTTCCCCGCGCTGGCGCTGGACACCGAATTTGTCCGTACGCGAACCTATTACCCGCAACTGGGGCTGATCCAGCTTTATGATGGCCAGCAGGCCTCGTTGATAGACCCGTTAGCTATTAGCGACTGGTCGCCGTTTAAAGCGCTGCTGCAGGACCCTGATACGGTTAAATACCTGCATGCCGGCAGCGAAGACCTCGAAGTCTTCCTGAACGCTTTTGGCATGCTGCCAGACCCGTTTATCGATACCCAAATTCTTGCGTCATTCACCGGGCGTCCGCTCTCCTGCGGCTTTGCGACTATCGTGGAGTCCTATACCGGCATCGCGCTGGATAAAAGCGAATCCCGCACTGACTGGCTGGCACGTCCGTTAACAGAGCGGCAGTGCGATTATGCGGCGGCAGACGTGCTCTATCTGCTGCCCATCGCTGAGAAGCTCATGGCCGAAACCGAAGCGGCCGGCTGGATCAACGCGGCTCTCGACGAGTGCCAGCTGATGTGTGCCCGTCGCCGTGACCAGCTTGACCCGGAAGAAGCCTGGCGCGAAATTGGCAATGCATGGCAGCTTCGCACCGGCCAGCTGGCCTGCCTCAAGAAGCTGGCCTCGTGGCGCCTGCGTAAAGCGCGTGAGCGGGATATGGCGGTGAATTTTGTCGTGCGCGAAGAGAACCTCTGGCAGGTGGCTCGCTATATGCCGGGATCGCTCGGGGAACTGGACGCTCTTGGTCTGAGCGGCAGCGAAATTCGTTTCCACGGTAAAGCGCTTATCGCGCTGGTCGCGGAGGCGCAGGCATTGCCCGAGAGCGAGCTGCCGCAGCCGCTGCAGAACCTGGTGGATATGCCGGGCTACCGCAAAGTCTTTAAGGCGATTAAAGCGCTGGTGCAGGAAGTGAGTGAGGCAAAAGGGCTGAGTGCAGAATTACTGGCATCGCGTCGCCAAATAAACCAGCTGTTAAACTGGCACTGGAAATTGAAACCTCAGCACGTTGAGCCGGAATTAATTAGCGGCTGGCGCGCCGAATTAATGGCAGAGGCGTTAACTAAACTGTTGGCAGAATACTAATAGTGTTTCGATACCTGGGAATAATTACAGTATTATTCTCAGAGTGAAATATATTGGCGGTAGGTCAACGAGAAAGATCTTAATAATCGTTAAGGCTTCGAGTAAAAATAAAACCCCCTGACATAAGCAGGGGGTTTTTTATTCACGCAGATTTACTGGCTTCTTCCGCTTCCGGGAGCGTGACGTTCAGCTCCAGAATCGAAATATCCCCATCTCGTTGCTCAAGCTGAACGCTGACCATTTCAGGATCGATTTGCACGTACTTGCAAATCACGTCGAGAATGTCTTTGCGCAGCTGAGGCAGGTAATGCGGTTCAGCATCGCTACGGCGACGCTCAGCAACGATAATCTGTAAACGCTCTTTCGCGATGTTGGCGGTGTTCTTTTTTCGTGACAGAAAAAAGTCGAGTAATGCCATAACTTATCCTCCGAACAGGCGTTTCAGGAAACCCTTCTTCTCTTCTTCAATGAAGCGGAAAGGGCGTTCTTCACCGAGCAGGCGTTCCACGGTATCGGCGTAGGCTTTGCCCGCGTCAGATTCACCGTCAAGAATAACCGGCTCGCCCTGGTTGGACGCGCGCAGCACCGACTGGTCTTCCGGGATAACCCCAACCAGAGGAATGCGCAGAATGTCGAGCACGTCTTCCATGCTCAGCATATCGCCCCGGTTGACGCGGCCAGGGTTGTAGTGGGTGAGCAATAAATGCTCTTTAATCGGGTCTTCGCCGTTTTCAGCGCGGCGTGATTTCGACGACAGAATGCCGAGAATACGGTCTGAGTCACGCACCGAGGAAACTTCCGGGTTGGTGGTGATAACCGCTTCGTCAGCAAAGTACAGCGCCATGAGCGCGCCGGTCTCGATGCCCGCGGGCGAGTCACAAACGATAAATTCGAAGTCCATGTTTTTCAGGTCTTCAAGCACCCTGGCCACGCCTTCGCGGGTCAGGGCGTCTTTATCGCGGGTTTGTGAAGCGGGCAGGATATAGAGCTGTTCGGTGCGTTTATCGCGGATAAGCGCCTGGTTCAGCGTGGCATCGCCCTGAATAACGTTGACGAAATCGTACACGACGCGGCGTTCGCAGCCCATGATCAGGTCAAGGTTACGCAGGCCAATATCGAAATCAATAACGACGGTTTTTCTTCCCTTTTGGGCCAGACCCGTGGCGATGGCCGCGCTGGACGTGGTCTTACCGACGCCCCCTTTACCCGATGTAACAACAATAATGCGTGCCATAAAGGATTTCCTTGTTAAAAGGGCTTAATACAAAGATTGAACGGAGAGCGCACCACCCGCCAGATTAAGGCGAGCCGCTTTTCCATAATAATCGGCTGGGATCTGCTCACTCAGCCAGTACTCGCCTGCTATAGAGACAAGCTCTGCTACCAGGTTAGTACAAAATATTTGCGCATCACGATCGCCGTTTGCACCAGCCAGCGCACGGCCACGCATCATGCCGTAAATATGAATATTACCATCTGCTATCAGTTCTGCACCGGCGCTGACGTGATTGGTCACAATCAAGTCACAGTTTGGCGCATAAATGCGCTGGCCGGAACGGACCGGGGTATCAATTAAACGCGTTTTTGTGACCGGGCTAACATCCGGCGCGGCAACGACCACGGGCTCAACGGGCGCGGCTTTCGGCGCTCTGGCAATCTTTTCTTTCCCTTCGGTCAGCAAGGGCAGGCCAGCACGCTCAATGTCAGCTTTTAACGCTTCATCTTTACAGCCGCTGATACCCACCACGCGCAGGCCGGTTGCGGTGACGGCCTGTTGTACTTTCTTCCAGTTGACGGAACCATCGAGACTGGCGACGTTAACGACCACCGGGGCATTCTTTAAGAATGCGGGAGCCTGGGCGATTTTATCTTCCAGTGCCTGGCGAATAACCTCAGGTTGTGCATCATGCAAATGAACCACAGATAAGGTAAAACTGCTGCCCTTTAACTCGATTGGCGTGTTTGACATCCTGGCCTTACTCAATTCAGTTTCAATCCCCACAATTGTGGGACGATATTCCGAAGTACACCAGGCATGTTATAGTCCAGCTTATATTCAGGCAAGCCACTCGCTGGCGAAAATAGAGTAAAAAAAATGTTTTGTGTGATCTACAGAAGTACCAAACGCGATCGGACTTATCTTTATGTCGAAAAAAAAGACGATTTCTCCAAAGTGCCGGAAGAACTGATGAAAGGCTTTGGTAAACCGGTGCTGTCGATGCTTCTGCCGCTGGATGGCAGCAAAAAACTGGCCAATGCCGATTTGGATAAAGTTAAACAGGCATTGGAAAATGAGGGGTATTATTTGCAGATCCCACCTCCGATAGAAAGTTTGCTGACCGTGCACCTGGAAAACAGTCCGAAAAAATAACTTTAGGACTGACGGTAAATCTTTTCCGGACATAAAGCCTGAAGATGTGCGAAACACATTATTATGGTAAAGACGATGAAATATTCAGCATTCAGGCCGATCATCAGCGCCTTAATACTCGTCAGTTTTACCGACTCCCTTGCTTATGCAGAGGCGGCTCCTGCGGCCGTCGCTGCATCTCAGACCAAACTCTCTGAAGCGACCACGCTTGCAGAGCAGGGGCGCGATCCCGCTGAATTTCCTGCCTATGTTGAACAATTAAAGAAAGAAGCCAGAGCTAAAGGCATCAGCCATGCCACGCTGGATAAGGCCTTTGCCAATATTCATTTTGTCGATCGGGTCATTAAATCTGACCGTAATCAGCTGGAAAAGAAAATTACGCTTGATGACTATTTAAAGCGTGTCATCACGCCGGCCAAAATTAAACAGGCCCGCAGCCTGGCTAAACAGCACCAGGCCGAACTGGAAAGGGTTAGTGCAAAAAGCGGTGTCCAAAGCCGTTACATTGTCGCCCTGTGGGCGATGGAGAGCAATTTCGGCAAACTTCAGGGCAAAGAAGATGTGATTTCTGCTCTGGCGACGCTGGCCTTTGAGGGACGTCGAGAAGCCTTTTTCACCAACGAGCTGATGGCGGCGCTGAAAATCATCCAGCGGGGTGACGTTAGCGCCTCACAGATGAAAGGTTCATGGGCGGGCGCGATGGGGCAAAATCAGTTTATGCCGAGTTCGCTGCTGCGCTACGGTAAAGACGGTGATGGCGACGGTAAAATTGATATCTGGAATAACACCCGCGATGTTTTTGCTTCCACGGCCAACTATCTGGCGATGGAAGGCTGGCAGCACGGCGGTGGCTGGGGCCTGGAAGTGAAGCTTCCGCCTGGCTTTAATCCTTCGCTTCTGGGCACAAAGCCAGGGCAAGGCAAGCGCGTGGCTCAATGGAAAAAATTGGGCGTTACCCTGCCCAACGGTTTACATCTCCCGGCATCGGCACAAAAAGGCTGGCTGGTGAAGCCAGACGATGGCCTGGGACGTTCGTTCCTGGTCTATAACAATTTTCGCACCCTGATGCACTGGAACCGCTCTTATTATTTCGCCATTAGCATCGGCAAGATGGCGGACGCTACGCGAATAAATAAGGCACGCTTAGAAACACTTCCCCGGTATTCAGCAGCTATTTTTTTATCTAGTATCAAAGGCAGTTAACACAAACGACACAGAGGAAAGGCATGTATCAACATCATAACTGGCAGGGTGCACTGCTGGATTTTCCGGTAAACAAGGTAGTCTGTGTTGGCAGCAACTATGCCAAACATATTAAAGAGATGGGCAGCGCGACGCCGGACGAACCGGTGGTGTTTATCAAGCCCGAGAGCGCATTGTGTGACATTCGCCAGCCGCTGGCGCTGCCGCAGGAGTTTGGCTCGGTACATCATGAAGTGGAGCTGGCTATCCTGATCGGCGCCACCCTTAAGCAGGCAAGCGAAGAGCACGTCCTTAAGGCGATTGCCGGTTATGGCGTTGCGCTGGATCTGACGCTGCGTGACCTGCAGGCTAAGCTGAAAAAAGCAGGCCAGCCGTGGGAAAAAGCGAAGGGCTTTGATAACTCATGCCCAATCTCCGGTTTTATCCCTGCGGCGCAGTTTACGCACGATCCGCAAAACACGCCTCTTGAGCTGAAAATCAACGGGGAAGTTCGCCAGCAGGGCAATACCGAAGATATGATCCACAAGATCGTGCCGCTGATTGCCTACATGAGCAAATTCTTCACCCTGCGTGCGGGAGATGTAATCCTTACCGGAACGCCGGAAGGCGTTGGCCCGCTGCACAGCGGCGATGAGCTGGAAGTGAGCTTTGCCGGCCACAGCCTGAACACGCGCGTTTTGTAAACAATTTGCCGCTTCAGGGCGGCAAAACTTGCATCCGGGAGTCAGACTGTTTATAAGGTGCGCTTAATTTTTAAATGCAGGAACCGTTATGACACCCACTCCTTTTTGGCAAAGTAAAACTCTCGACGAAATGAGCGACGCCGAGTGGGAGTCATTATGCGACGGCTGCGGTCAGTGCTGTCTGCACAAGCTGATGGACGAAGATACCGACGAGATCTACTTCACCAACGTCGCGTGTAAGCAGCTCAATATCAAAACCTGCCAGTGTAAGAACTACGTCCGCCGCTTTGAATATGAGCCGGACTGCATCAAGCTGACTCGTGATAACCTGCCTACCTTCGAGTGGCTGCCGCATACCTGTGCTTACCGTCTGCTTGCCGAAGGCAAACCGCTGCCGGAATGGCACCCGCTGATTACCGGCTCAAAAGCGGCAATGCACGGCGAACGTATTTCCGTGCGTCATATCGCGGTGAAAGAGTCGGAAGTTCGCGACTGGCAGGACCATATCCTTAACAAACCCGAGTGGGCGGACTAGCGCTTTTCGGTAATGCCTGGGGATGAAAATAAATCCTTCTTATAACTCATTTTGTGATAGGATGGATTTTCAATAACCAAAATAAGAGAGTTTTTATCCTGAATTTAATATTCCAGTGTCCGTCATGTGGCGGATCGCAGTATCGCACTTCCTCCTACGATGTCCGAGAATCAAATCCCCATGGCGCAGTCTGTATCTTTTGCAAATCCGCAATGCAGGTTTCCGCTCATCGTCCGTTAAATGCGACCTTCTCCGGTTTTAGCCCACTGGCGCAACAGTCTTTGGCTTCTGCTCAGCCGCGCTGCTAATATTCCTTCTTTAAAGGAGGAAAAATGCAAAAACTAACGACTATTATAGGCATACTGCTGCTCAGTGGCTGTGCGACCGCAGAGCGCGAAGCGCCGAAGCCACCGCATAGCGTGGGCATGGCAAACCCGGCATCGGTTTACTGCCTGGAGAAAGGTGGTAAATCAGTTAGCGTGAAAACGCCTGAAGGCGAAAGGGCTGACTGCCTGCTGCCGGGCGGAGAACGAATCGACGAATGGGCGCTTTACCGCCGCGATCATTCATAAAAAATAACCCACCGAGAGGTGGGTTATTGCTTTCCGTAATGCGCTAAATTAGCGGCCGAACAGGTCACGGCGTTTTGGTTTTAAGAACTGGGCAATCAGCACCAGCACCGCAATGACCAGCAACACGGCGAAGATCCCGAGCAGCCACTGCACCATATCCAGCGACAGGAATTCCCACTGACGAACGGAGCAGTCACCGCTAGCGACGAAGACCTGAGGCAGCCATTTGTCCAGCGGCAGCCAGCCTGGGAAACGGGCGAAGAAATCACAGGTCACGAACGGTGACGGGTGAAGCTGCAGCATGGTGTGGTCCCATGCCAGCTGAACGCCTTTCCCTGCGCTGTACAGCCAGATAGCCAGCGCGCCGTAGCGCAGAGGGCTTTTGGGGGCAATCGCACCCACCAGGCCCGCACCCATCACGCCAAACAGCGCGCAACGTTCATAAATACACATCACACAAGGTTTCAGCCCCATAACGTGCTGGAACCACAATGCCACCATCTCAAGCGCAAAGGCCGTAAAGGCCAGAAGCAGCCATGCGGTGCGCCCAAGAGAGCATTGGTTTAAATATCGCAACATAATCAGTTTCCCTGCAGCATGCGTAGAATCGGCAGTGTAAACCAATTCCCTTTTTGCGCCAGTAGCACAGATGAAAATAACGTACTAATCGGATGTTTATAAGGAAAAAATTTGTAACGGGAAGCGGACTTCCCGTCAAATTACCTTAGTGTGGTACAACCAGTGTGTCAGGCGTGGTTAACCAGCCGCTGGCAAGCATCCATTCGGTGGCGGGCACCAGCGTGTACTCAACGCAAAGCAGGCCCACAAGCGTCAGAACGAGGGTGTACGGGAGCGCCATAATAACCATTCGTCCGTAAGAGAGGCGAATCAGCGGCGCCAACGCAGAGGTCAGCAGGAACAGGAACGCCGCCTGGCCGTTAGGCGTCGCCACCGACGGCAGGTTAGTCCCGGTATTAATGGCTACCGCCAACAGCTCGAACTGTTTCATATCAATCGCGCCATGTTGCAGCGCGGTTTTCGCTTCGCTGATATAAACGGTGCCAACAAAGACGTTGTCAGAGATGGAAGAGAGCAGGCCGTTAAAGATGTAAAACAGCGACAGCTGGGCATGCGGGGAGGCATCCAGCACGTACTGAATTATCGGGCTAAACAAATGCTGATCGATGATCACCGCCACAATAGTGAAGAAAACGGTCAGCAGGGCGGTAAACGGCAGCGCTTCGGTAAAGGCCTTGCCAATCGCGTGCTCATCGGTCACGCCGCACAGCGAGGTCGCCAGAATAATCACCGACAGCCCAATAAGGCCGACTTCTGCCAGATGCAAAGCCAGGGCGACGATCAGCCAAACGCCGATCAGCGCCTGAATAAGCAGCTTCATTTTGTCCTGCTTCGTCCGTTTCTTCGCGCTTTCGGCATCGAAGTCATGCAGGATGCCGCGTACTTTTTCCGGCAACGTTTGCCCGTAACCAAGCACCTTAAAGCGCTCAAGAAGGACACAGGTTAGCAGGCCACAAATCAGCACCGGCACCGTTACCGGCATCATTCGCAGGAAGAAATCACCGAAATGCCAGCCGGCATTTTTAGCAATAATCAGGTTCTGCGGCTCGCCGACCATGGTCATCACGCCGCCGAGCGCGGTCCCCACGCCGGCGTGCATCATCAGGCTACGCAGGAAAGCGCGGAACTGCTCAAGGATCTCCCGGCTGTCGGTCTGAATATGGCTATCGTCCTGGACGTTGCCGTCATCCTGCGCCTCAGACGCCACGCGGTGATAGATGCTGTAGAAGCCAACGGCCACGCTGATAACCACTGCGACCACGGTTAAGGCATCGAGAAATGCGGAGAGAAACGCGGCGGCGACGCAAAAGGCCAGCGACAGCGCAATTTTTGAGCGAATGCCCAGCAGCAGTCGGGTAAATAACAGCAGTAACAGCTGTTTCATGAAGTAGATCCCGGCCACCATGAACATCAGCAGCAGCAGGACTTCCAGATTAGCCGCAACTTCCCCGCGAACGTGTTCGGGGCTGGTCATGCCGACCAGCACGGCTTCAATGGCAAGCAGGCCGCCGGGCAGCAGCGGATAGCACTTCAGCGCCATCGCCAGGGTGAAGATAAACTCAATCACCAGCATCCAACCCGCGACAAACGGGCTGACAAACCAGAAAACCAGCGGATTAATCACTAAAAAGATAATCAGCGTAAGCTTGTACCAGTCAGGTGATTGACCCAGAAAATTGCGGTACAGCGCCCGCCCGGAGGACATTTCCATCGTAAAATTACCGTTATCCGTTGTATTATGTTGATGTTTAATAATATAGCCCTTCAGGGTACTCGTATAAGGCTCACGCGATCAAGCCGCAGGAAATCCTGAGTTAAGGCATTAATCGTCAAAATTCAACGCCGATCCCGCATTTGCACGTCGCCCCCGCTATCTGGCGTGCATGGCATCTGGTATGATGAGTCCAATTTGCAAAACCTGAGTAATGGAAATCTTACTATGGTCATTAAGGCGCAGAGCCCAGCGGGTTTCGCGGAAGAGTATATTATAGAAAGTATCTGGAACAGCCGTTTTCCGCCGGGGTCTATCCTTCCGGCAGAGCGTGAATTATCAGAACTTATTGGCGTGACGCGAACCACATTACGTGAAGTGCTTCAGCGTCTTGCTCGCGACGGCTGGTTGACTATCCAGCACGGAAAACCGACTCGTGTTAACAATTTCTGGGAAACGTCAGGCTTAAATATCCTGGAAACGCTGGCTCGTCTGGATCACGACAGCGTGCCGCAGCTGATTGATAATCTGCTGTCCGTGCGGACCAATATTTCAACGATATTTATCCGTACTGCCCTTCGTCAGTATCCGGATAAATCGCAGGAAGTGCTGGCCACCGCCAACAAGGTTGAAGATCACGCCGACGCGTTTGCCGAGCTGGATTACAACATTTTCCGTGGCCTGGCGTTTGCGTCCGGTAACCCGATTTATGGTCTGATCCTTAACGGTATGAAAGGGCTGTACACCCGTATCGGGCGTCACTACTTTTCAAACCCAGAAGCTCGCAGCCTGGCGCTGGGCTTCTACCACCGCCTGGCGGAAATCTGCCAGCAGGGGCTTCACGATCAGGTCTTTGATACCGTGCGTAATTATGGCCGCGAGAGCGGCGAGATTTGGCACCGTATGCAGAAAAACTTGCCGGGTGATTTAGCGATGCACAGTCGCTAAGCAGAATAAAAAACGCTTCCTTCCGGAAGCGTTTTTTTTTGCGCTTGCATCTGGTTTATAAAGGATTTTTTTGCGGGCACCGTTCCAGTAACTCGACGCTACCGTCCGCATTTTGCTGTTCCATAATCACGTCAAATCCCCACAGGCGGTGCACGTGCTTAAGCACCTCGCGGCGGCCTTTATCCAGCGGCGCCCGGTTGTGCGGAATATAGCGCAGCGTCAAAGAACGATCGCCACGCAGATCCACATCCCAGACCTGAATATTTGGCTCCAGGTTGCTGAGGTTGTACTGCGCCGAGAGCTGAGAGCGAATCTCCCGATAACCTTCTTCGTTATGGATGGCCGAAATCTCCAGGAAATTATTACGGTCGTCATCCAGCACGGTGAACAGGCGGAAGTCTCGCATCAGCTTAGGCGACAGAAACTGGCTGATAAAACTCTCGTCCTTGAAGTCGCGCATGGCAAAGTGCAGCGTTTCCAGCCAGTCTTTACCGGCAATATCCGGGAACCAGTAGCGGTCTTCTTCCGTCGGTGACTGGCAGATACGTTTGATGTCCTGGAACATCGCAAACCCTAGCGCGTACGGGTTAATGCCGTTATACCAGGGGCTGTTATACGGTGGCTGGAACACCACGTTGGTGTGGCTATGAAGAAACTCCAGCATAAAGCGGTCGCTGACTTTTCCCTCGTCATACAGATGATTCAGAATGGTGTAATGCCAGAATGTCGCCCAGCCTTCGTTCATCACCTGGGTTTGCTTTTGCGGATAAAAATACTGGCTGACCTTGCGCACAATGCGCAGGATCTCACGCTGCCACGGCTCCAGCAGCGGAGCGTTCTTCTCCATGAAATACAGCAGATTCTCCTGCGGTTCGGAAGGGAAGCGGTGGGCGGACTCCGCGGTTTTTTCCTCTTCCTTACGCGGCAGCGTACGCCAAAGCGTGTTCACCTGGCTTTGCAGGTACTCCTCGCGGCTTTTCTGACGCGCTTTCTCCTCCTGCAGCGAGATTTTTTGCGGACGTTTATAGCGGTCCACGCCGTAGTTCATCAACGCATGACACGAATCCAGCAGGCGCTCCACCTCATCCATCCCGTAGCGCTCTTCGCACTGGGTAATATAGTTCCTGGCGAAAATAAGATAGTCGATTATCGAGCTGGCATCCGTCCAGCTGCGAAATAAATAGTTGTTTTTAAAGAAGGAGTTATGCCCGTAACAGGCATGAGCAATCACCAGCGCCTGCATGGTGATGGTGTTCTCCTCCATCAAATAGGCAATGCAGGGATTCGAGTTGATGACAATCTCATACGCCAGCCCTTGCTGCCCGTGTTTATACAGGCGCTCGGTCTCGATGAATTTTTTGCCAAAAGACCAGTGCGGATAATTAATCGGCATCCCGACGCTCGAGTAGGCATCCATCATCTGCTCTGAGGTGATGACCTCAATCTGGTGGGGATAGGTGTCCAGCCTGTAGAGCTTTGCTACCCGGTCAATCTCAGCCAGGTAGATGTCCAGTAGCTCAAACGTCCAGTCGGGTCCGTCGCTCAGACGGTTGGGATCCTTTGTGGCGAAATCAGTTACGGTAGCCATCAGCGCGCCCTCATTGTTTACGGCTCTCTCTGAATGGAAAGCCTCACTCTCAAGAATAGACAACTCCTGAAAGATAGCGCCGACAAGTAAAATTTTTTATTCGCGATTTATTGATTCCGATACCCGGCTTTTTACTCACCATGTAGCATTTTATTTTGGCTAAAATGTTTTCCCGTGCAGGAGATGCTAATTATCCCGGGCCAGTGCTGGCGGGCAAACCTGTGAGGTTAGTCACCATAATAAAGCCATATGTTGAATAACATATTCAACTGAGTTATCAATATGTAATCAGAAGATTATTCTTTTAGCTAAATGCGGAGCAGATATGCGTGTTGTGGTGCTGGGAAGTGGTGTCGTTGGCGTGGTAAGCGCCTGGTATTTACGTCAGGCCGGGCATGAAGTCACCGTCATCGATCGCGAATCAGGGCCGGCGCAGGAAACCAGTGCCGCCAACGCCGGTCAAATTTCACCGGGTTACGCTGCACCCTGGGCGGCACCTGGCGTCCCTTTAAAAGCCATCAAATGGATGTTCCAGCGTCATGCACCTCTGGCTATCAGCCTTGACGGCACCCAGTTCCAGCTGAAGTGGATGTGGCAGATGCTGCGCAACTGCGATACCCGCCACTACATGGAAAACAAAGGCCGCATGGTGCGCCTGGCCGAATACAGCCGCGATTGCCTGAAAGAGCTGCGCCACGCGACCGGGATTCAGTATGAAGGCCGGCAGGGCGGGACTCTGCAACTGTTCCGTACCGAGCAGCAGTATGAAAGCGCGGCAAAAGATATCGCGGTGTTGAAAGATGCCGGAGTGCCGTATGAGCTTCTGGAAGCCAGCCAGCTCAATCGCGTAGAGCCAGCGCTGGCGGACGTTGCCCATAAGCTGACCGGCGGGCTACGTTTACCGAACGATGAAACCGGTGACTGCCAGCTGTTTACCCAAAACCTGGCGCGCATGGCGGCGGAAGCGGGCGTTGAGTTTCGTTTCAATACGCCTGTCGATCGCCTGCTGTACGAAAATCAGCAAATTAGCGGCGTGCAGTGCGGCCAGGAAGTGGTGAAGGGTGATGCTTACGTGGTGGCTTTTGGCTCGTACTCCACCGGCCTGCTCAAGGGCATTGCCGATATTCCTGTCTATCCTTTAAAAGGCTACTCGCTGACTATCCCGATTGCCGATGAGCAGGGCGCGCCGGTCTCGACCATTCTCGACGAGACCTACAAAATTGCTATTACCCGCTTTGACAACCGTATTCGCGTCGGTGGAATGGCGGAAATCGTTGGCTTCAATACCGACCTGTTACAGCCGCGTCGCGAGACGCTTGAGATGGTCGTCAGAGATCTCTATCCACGCGGTGGGCACGTGGAACAGGCGACTTTCTGGACCGGCCTGCGCCCAATGACCCCGGACGGAACGCCTATTGTAGGGCGCACGCCGTTCAAGAATCTCTGGCTGAATACCGGGCACGGCACGCTGGGCTGGACGATGGCGTGTGGCTCAGGCCAGATGCTGAGCGACCTGATCTCCGGGCGCACTCCGGCGATACCGAGCGAGGATTTAGGTATTGCCCGCTACACGCCAGGCTTTACGCCCCTGAGCGCTCGCCACCTTCATGGCGCACATAACTAAAAGGAGCCGTCATGTCCCGTCCTGTGGTAGCGACGCTGGATCTCAGCGCCCTGCGCAATAATCTTGATGTGGTGCGCAGAGCCGCGCCACAGTCTCGCGTGTGGTCGGTCGTCAAGGCCAATGCTTACGGGCACGGCCTCGATCGTGTCTGGTCGGCGCTCGGCGCGACGGATGGTTTTGCGATGTTGAACCTCGAAGAGGCCATTTTGCTGCGGGAGCGTGGCTGGAAAGGCCCGATCCTGATGCTGGAAGGCTTCTTCCATGCCGATGAACTGGCGCTGTTTGATAAATACCGGCTGACCACCAGCCTGCACAGCAACTGGCAGGTTAAGGCGCTGGCGAATGCCAAACTCAGCGCGCCGCTGGACGTTTATCTTAAAATTAACAGCGGCATGAACCGGCTGGGCTTTACGCCCGATCGCGTGCACGGCATTTGGCAAAAACTCCGTTCGATCTCAAACGTGGGTCAGCTGACTCTGATGGCGCATTTTGCCGATGCAGAACAGCCCGAAGGCATCATTGAGCCGATGAAGCGCATCGAGCAGGCGGCGGAAGGCATTGATGCTCCTCGTTCGCTGTCAAACTCTGCGGCGACGCTGTGGCACCCGGAAGCGCATTTTGACTGGGTTCGTCCGGGCATCATCCTTTATGGTGCGTCCCCGAGCGGCCAATGGCAGGATGTGGCGACCAGCGGAATCCAGCCGGTGATGACGCTAAGCAGCGAAATTATCGGCATCCAGACCCTGAAAGCGGGCGATACCGTAGGCTACGGCAGCCGCTATACGGCAAGCGGTGAACAGCGTATCGGTATCGTGGCGGGTGGCTACGCGGACGGTTATCCACGCATAGCCCCGGACGGCACGCCGGTGATGGTGGACGGCGTGATGACCAGAGTGGTAGGGAAAGTGTCGATGGACATGATTACCGTGGACCTGACGCCATGCCCGCAGGCTGGCATCGGCAGCCCGGTCGAGCTGTGGGGCAAAAACGTCAAAATTGATGACGTTGCCAGCGCCGCTGGTACGGTCGGTTATGAGCTGATGTGTGCGTTAGCGCCGCGAGTGCCGGTGATGGTGAGTTAATGTTCCAGGGGCTATTTCTTCTACCTGTTTCTCTTTCCAAATATCCCGGGAGAGCTGTATAGCCCAGTATTTGTTACGTTTACCCGTAAATTGGTTTCCCCAGCACATTCAGATCACGGTGAACGTG
>NZ_JACARU010000115.1:0-367 GCF_013386425.1 Cedecea sp. P7760
AAAGTCCACGGTAAGAAGCGTTAATTTTTATGACTCAGCCCGATATCCACGCCGTAAAACAGTTCCTGCTTTCCCTGCAGGACACCATCTGCCAACAGCTTTCCGCCCTTGATGGCTCCGCCTTCCAGGAGGATAACTGGCAGCGCGAAGGCGGCGGCGGCGGGCGAAGCCGTGTTCTGCGCGGCGGCGCGGTGTTTGAACAGGCTGGCGTAAACTTCTCCCACGTGCATGGCGATGCCATGCCTGCGTCAGCCACGGCTCACCGCCCGGAGCTGGCGGGAAGAAGTTTTCAGGCCATGGGCGTTTCTCTGGTGGTGCACCCGAACAACCCGTATGTGCCAACCAGCCACGCCAACGTGCGCTTCTT
>NZ_JACARU010000116.1:0-661 GCF_013386425.1 Cedecea sp. P7760
CACGCCAACGTGCGCTTCTTTATTGCTGAAAAGCCGGGGGCCGAGCCCGTGTGGTGGTTCGGCGGCGGCTTCGACCTGACGCCTTATTACGGCTTTGAAGAAGATGCGGTTCACTGGCACCGCACGGCACGTGACCTGTGTCAGCCGTTTGGCGAAGACGTTTTCCCGCGCTATAAAAAGTGGTGTGATGACTACTTCTTCATCAAACATCGCAACGAGCAGCGCGGCATTGGCGGGCTGTTCTTCGACGATCTGAATAAGCCAGGCTTCGACTATGGCT
Source organism: Cedecea sp. P7760 (assembly GCF_013386425.1). NCBI lineage: Bacteria > Pseudomonadati > Pseudomonadota > Gammaproteobacteria > Enterobacterales > Enterobacteriaceae > Cedecea > Cedecea sp. P7760. Next base: position 281 of record NZ_JACARU010000116.1, read on the forward strand.
TCCGTTTTATTCAGGCCGTGGGGCAAGGGTATCTGGACGCTTATCTGCCGATTGTTGAACGCCGCAAAGAGACGTCGTTTGGCGAGCGCGAGCGCGACTTCCAGCTTTACCGCCGTGGGCGCTATGTAGAATTTAACCTGGTGTGGGATCGCGGCACGCTGTTTGGCCTGCAAACCGGCGGGAGAACAGAATCGATTTTAATGTCGATGCCGCCGCTGGTGCGCTGGGAGTATGACTATCAGCCGGAAGAAGGCAGCCCCGAGGCTGCCCTGTATCGTGATTTCCTGCCGGTGAAGGAGTGGGTGTAGCTTTTTTACCCTCACCCTAAGGGGCGGTCTCTTAGTCACAAACTTGGTTATGTAGGATCGGCTAAGGTCCCGT
>NZ_JACARU010000117.1:0-393 GCF_013386425.1 Cedecea sp. P7760
ATCCCGTGCAGGAAATCCTCATGTTCACGAATGATTTTGTTCGCCTCAACGAGGAGAGATTCGCGGTCAATAGGCTGAGTTGTCTCTTGCATGATGTTCTCCTTAAAAAACTGGCGCTAGTTTACGTCCGCTTGAGGGGAAAGGGCAAATTTTCCCTGTAAACCCTGTGGCCTTAAAAAAGTTAACCGTGCTGGCGGGATCCGGTATTGCATGCTAATAAAGTTGCGTAACATATTTTATCAGGTAGAGTGTGACGCTTTCGCAAATCTGGCAACAGAATTGCTTGACATTCGACCAAACTTCCGTCGTGCTATGCCACTTGCGCGAGACTTCTGGCCTTCAATAACCGGCGAGTGAGCCGCCTGTGATGCAGGTTATTGAAAAAAAGAGTTG
>NZ_JACARU010000118.1:0-341 GCF_013386425.1 Cedecea sp. P7760
CCTACTAGCTCATCCCATCTGGGTTCATCTGATGGCAAGAGGCCCGAAGGTCCCCCTCTTTGGTCTTGCGCCGTTATTCGGTATTAGCTACCGTTTCCAGTAGTTATCCCCCTCCCTCAGGCAGCTCCCCAGACATTACTCTCCCGTCCGCCGCTCGTCACCCCGGAGCAAGCTCCCTGTGCTCCCGCTCGCCTTGCTTGTGTTAGGCCCTGTCTCCTATCCCCATCTGACTGCTTGAAAAAAAAAACAGCAAAATCTACCGACACTATCCCCGACATCTCCACCAACTACTATCCCTAATACCCATCTCCAAGCCAACCACACCCATGCTTATCTCGTAT
>NZ_JACARU010000013.1:0-81277 GCF_013386425.1 Cedecea sp. P7760
CGTTCACCGGTTCGGTGGCTGCATATAAAACAGGGCTGGAAGTGAACGGAACCTTCATCATTTCTTCATAGAGCATCGTGCCGATCTACTCAGCGATAATGTTCCCCAATTTACCCCAGCAGCTTCAACAGCGTTTGCCGCTGCTTATCGTTAATATCCAGCGGGTTCTGGTAACCGATATTTTCCGTGGCTCGGGTATACAGCGCGACCAGCCAGTCATAAACATAGCTGGCGTTGCCGCGTGTGGGTTGCTCGCCGAGCTGCGTCAGTCGGCGGCTGATATCCGCCTGTGCGGGAGGGGCAAACACCGCCAGGCCCTTGTTCACGCGGCTTGCCGGGCGGCCAGAAACGGGCACGCTGGCGTAGCCCAGCCAGGCAATGAAATCACCCAGCACCGTGCTGGCGCGGGAGATATCCAGCTCAAGCCCTGAATCACCGTTTTGCATACTGCGTTCCAGCATCAGCGGCACATCCAGCCGATAGCTGGCGACGATCAGCACATCGCACAAAGCCTGAAGCTGCACGCTGTCCAGGCCAAACTGGTGCGCTGCCTCGCGGCGATGGCCCAGCAGGCGCAGGTGGTTAACCCAAAGCTGATGCACGGCACGGGCATAGCTAATGCCCTCGCTCTGCGAGGCTTCATGCTCGGTGCCGTCGGCAAACAGGTCTATTTCCAGCGCAAAGCCTTCCGGCTTAGGCTGATGCTGCTGTTGATGCCGCAGCCAGCGCTGCTGAAGCGCATCACGAGACGGTACAAGGCTTGCCAGCAAATTTCCATGCTGGGTGGCTCTCGCCTGCAGGGCGCGCACAAGATCTTCGGCCTGCTGGCGTGCCTGCTGGGGCGTAACCTGCTGCGCGTCAATAAAGCGCTGGAACAGCGCGACGGTTTGCGTGTCCAGGTCGTTGCGCAGTGCGGCAATACGCTGCTCCCGGCGGGTGGTATTGAGCGCATCGGTCAACCATTCCAGCAGGCGATGCATGTTTCTACTGTCCAGCGCCTGTAGCGTGCCCCAACGTTTACCCGGATAGCCGACCAGACGCTGAACGCCGTCATCAAGGCTGGTACCCAGGGTAAAGCGGGCATCAAACGGGGTAATCGCCCAGACCAGGCCCGGCAGAGCACTGTGTCCCGGACTTTGGGTGCTGTCCACCCACCACGCCAGCGCTTTGCCCGCCGCCTGCACTTCACCGCGCTCATTGACGGCGTTGCAAACAAGCAAAGTGTCCGGCTGCAGGCGAGTTGTGTACCAGGTCAGCAACTGGGGTGGGATATCCAGTAAATCTACGTTAGCCAGCGCCGACGGCTGGCTGAGGGTAAAAATGACTTCCGCGCACAGCTGGGCGAGATCGTTTTGCGGCAGGCTCAGATGGGAGCCAGGCAGATTATCCACCAGCGGGCAAACCATCACGTCAGCCTGTTCAGGCACGTCTTCCGGGCCAGCCGGGATCAGAAAACCCTCTGTCGGGAGCAGGAAGCTGTCGACGACCAGGCTTGCCGGGGCCAGCACTTGCTCCACGCTGCCGAGATGCAGCAGCGCCAGCGCCAGCCGCTGCCAGGTTTCCGTCAGGGCGCTATCTTCCCCCCACAGCAGGGCGAACAGCGCGGCCCGATCTTCTACGCAGAGGTAAGGTGCAAGCTGCGCCATTTGGTAACCAACGTGCTCGTCCAGGTGATTCTGGCGACGCTGAAGGCGGTGGTAGCCGTGCAGCAGATCGGCAGTTTCTTCGCTGGTTAAGCCTGGCGTTTGCACGGGCTGACGGCGGGACTCAAGTTCGGTCAGGCGCAGGGCAACCGCGCTGGACGTCGCCAGGCGAGGCGCGTCAGAAGCGTGATAACGGTTGATAAACTGCTGTGCCAGTTCGGCTTCGCTAAACAGCGTCAACAGCAGCGGGTAATTATCCACTTCCGGCGCGTGCTGCGCGCTAAAACGCACCGCCATGGTGGCTGGCGTATGCCCCGGATTGATGTGCGTCAGGTAGTCCAGGCGCTTATCGCCGAGCTGAATATCAATGCGCCCGTTCGGGCTGCCCTGCAGGGTATTCAGCAGGTGGTTTTTGCCGTCCAGAGCGTGACCATAAATCCCCAGCGTCAGCGGAGCGTCTTCCAGCGCGCTGATTCGGCGCTGGCGTTCGCTCAACTGCTGCAGGCGGGCCAGCAGGCTGTCCGCTTCGTTATCCAGCAGCGGAGAGAAAGTTCGGGTCATCTGAACCCAGGTCACCAGAGGGCTGAGCGAGGTAGTTAGCTGCTTCATTTTTGGTAAACGCTCCCGCTGTCTATCCAGTAATGCGTCGCCCCGCTGTAGCTGCCAGCGAGGGTATTCAGTTTAAAACTAAGCTGTTCGAGAGGGACTTTGCTGCCGTCCGACAGCCAGGCTTCGGCGAGGTGAAACGACTCGGCCTCGCGGGTTTGTTTCAGGCGTACGTTCAGCACGCCGTCTCCGGCGATAGATTTCGCCAGCTGCGGCGAGTTAATCGCCAGCGTGTAGAGCGGCGTGGCCGGCCAGCGGGCGTTATCCAGCTGGCGGAAGCCCAGGCAGGCGTTGCCGCGCAGCGGGAAGTGGACTCTGGTGTCCAGGCTCGCCTGCGGGCTGTCGAGATCGATATCCCGGTACCAGACGTTGTCTTCCAGCAGCCGGTCGTTGCCGTCCAGCATGCCCAGATAGCGCACGGTGGAATAGGCCTGAATATCGGCGGCCTTAAAGTTAAAGCTCGGCAGACGCAGGTCCATCGCCAGGCTGCACAGCATCGCGCCCACCGCGGCGGTAGATTTCGGGTTGCCGATGCGGCCCTGCTGGCTGAACGGATACCACTCGTGGGTCTGGTAGTTATCGAGCCAGACGATGCGGTTAACCGGCACCGGCTGGAGATGGCGCAGCAGCGCCTGCACGCCCGGCAGGCAGCCCGGGCGACCGGTGACTAACAGCACGTCACAACAGTAATGGTTGATAACCTCGCACAACGCCTGCAGCGGCGCGGTGAGGGTAAACTGGCCCGCCAGTAGGGCATCCTGCAGCGCGGCAATTTCTGCCTGCAGCGGCACGCTCATGATGTCGAACTGCGGCGCATCGGCCGGTAGCTCATGCTGCACGGCCTGCTGAACGTAATTGATCACGTTGCGGGTTGGCAGCTGGCTCAGCAGCTCGCCAAAGGTGGCTTCAAGGACGGCATTCGGCTCTTCCGGGTCGCTCTCTTCCCAGAATGACAGCACCGCATGCCCAAGCGGAATAAACAGCTGCAACGCGGTTTGCTGGCGCAGCGTGGCGCGGGTATCCATGCGGCCGGACTCCCCGAACAGCGTGGTCATCAGGCCTGGCGCGTCGGCTACGCCTGCTTTATGGATGTGGGCCTGTAAAGCGGGCAGCACGCAGCGCTGAATCACGTCCAGCAAAATATCGTCCCCGGCGACCTTAAAACCTTCGCGGAATAGCAGGCGCGGGGCGATTTTCACGTTGCTGCCTACGCCGTCATCCAGCTGGTACTGGGTGATGGCCATGTCGGTGGTACCGCCGCCGATGTCAATGGAGGCTACTCGCAGGGTTTTACCGACAGGTTCGTCCGGCGTCAGGGCGCGGTCAGGGCGGGCGAGGCTCTCAAAGAAGCGCCCGGTTTGCCCGGCATAGTTAACCAGCGCTTCGTTATACAGCCAGACCAGCTGGCCGCAAGTCGCTTCGTCCCACTCCATCTGCACTTCTGGCACCGGCACGATGCTTTTCTTTTTGTCACGCTCGAGGGTGAACCCGTCGTCGGTCGGGTGCCAGTCCATCGCCTTCCACACCAGGCCTACAGCCTCCTGCATACGCTGGCGGAACAGCTCGCGCTCCGGCTTCGGCATGGCGGAAGGCAGCGTCAGGATCAGGTTACGCAGCTGGCGAGGTGAGGTCGGGTGCCCCATGCTCTGGCGGGAGCCAATACTGTTGATCTGCATCAGCGCCTGAGAGAGCAGCTCGCACAGCATCAGCGTCATCAGCGAACTGCGGCTGTACTGCGGCGAAAACACCGGCAGACGCTCGTCCATCGGCAGGGCGTACAGCGGCTGCCCGTCATCGTTCATCAGGTTCATCAGCGGGAAGGCGGTTGCCAGCGGCTCGCGTTGGGTTTTGACGCCCATCTGGCTGAAGCGCCAGTCCTGGCTGGCTGGCGTGACATCCCACAGGTAGCGGCGCGGGCTGGAGATCCCGCTGGCGCCTTCGGTGCCGAGGCGAGCGCAGGCCATGCGGCGGGCTTCATCGCCGACGCGGGCAATAGAAGGCCAGACAAAAGCGTCGTCACGTCCGCTTTCGACGGAGAAATGCTGCTTGCCGAACTTCGCCTCGCTGAATTCAAGGCGGCTGGTGAACATCGCGTCGTTGATCAGCTGTGGCTCGCTCAGGGAGCGGATTTGCAGCTCGGCGGTCTGGCGCAGGCCATCGTTCTCTTCGCCGTGATCTTCAATCAGCACGCCGCAGGTATGGGTGTTGCCGACGTCGAGCACTAAATCTACGTCAATCGGCGGGGATTGCAGGGTCGCCGTGACGATTTTCACTTCCGGCACCGCCAGTTGATTGCCGATAAGCTCAAGAATATTCAGGTAGTGAGCCTGGTACTCAAAGGCTTTCATCGCCGCGGTGAGGTCGCGCTCCGAGCGTTCTTCAACGCGGGTGGCGAACTGAGCAAAGGTTTCGCGCAGCCAGCCGTCCACCCAGGTCTGATCGAGAAACTCTTTGATCTCGTGGTTATGCCAGGCAAGGGCAAAACGAGCGCCGTTACGCACGTCGCTTTCGGTTGGCGCAAGGTGCGCGGCCGGGTGGTCATCCGCGTAGATTTTGCTGTCCAGGGCGATGCTAATGCGCACGGTGTTGCCCGCAGGGTCTGGCGTTTCCAGCACCCGAACCTGAACGCGCGCCCAGTTATCGGGGCCACCAACAAAGGTACGGGGCGGGTTAAAACGCAGGAAAGGCAGCGGCAGCCAGGTCTTATCCATCACCCGCAGGGAGTGGCCAAGCGTAATGGTGCTTTCGGGTTTCACCACTTCTGGCGCGGCGCCGTTTTCTCCCGGCAGGGTAAATTTCCCCGGCACAACGTCGTAGTCCAGACGCAGCAGCGGGCCGTTGGCCGTCTGGCGTACAAAGCGCCCGGCGTGGGCGGCGTTAGTCTGCGGCGCAAGGCCGAAATCCAGGAACTGAATGCCGCTGTCTTTGATGAGCGTGACGCTCGGCTTGTAGTGAAAAAGGGTCGCCAGCATTCTCAGTTACTCACTTTGCGGAAGGTGATGGGGATGACCTTGTCGCCATCATAGCGCCCGGTGCAAACGGCGGCGCCGTTGCTGCCGGTTTTACAGGTCACTTCCGGCATCGGGTAGCGGCTGCCGTCGCTGCAGCGAGCGCTGCCGCGGGTTTTAATCATCAGCGCGCCGTTCTGATGCAGGCCGGAAAACATCTCTGCTTTACAGACAATGTTATCGCCGTGCACCAGGCGCACCGTGCCTTTATTGTTGGCAATCTGGTAGCGCAGGCTTGGGGCTTTGCCGGTGATTGGGTCGCTGAAATTAATTTGCGCACGCCAGGTGCCGTTGAGGAATTTAGTGGAGCCCATTTTCAGCGCCTCAGCCGGTAAAATTAACGCATTCTTCGGCACGTCTGCCGCAACGGCAATGGCCTCTGGCTCAGGTGCTGCGGCAGGTTCTGGCTCTGGTTTTGCCGGGGCTACAACCTCGGCAGGCGTCAGCGGCAGGGTGGTTTTTACCGCGTCTACGGCCTGGATTGGCGCAGGCGCAATAGGCTGAGGCTGAACTTCGGCCTGGGCCATTGCCACAGGCTCGGCCTGATTACCGCTAAGCAACAGGTAACTAACTGGTGCCGCAACGGCCACGGCAATCACGGCGGCGACCGGCAGCAGCCAGCGGCGACGTGGTTTTTTCGCTATGACGACGGGTTCCGGACGTGGCGCGGGTTTTTCTTCTTCAACCGGCGCTGCCTTAATGGCGGCTGTCGAGAGGCTGTAAACAGGAGAATCTTCGGATACCTGAACGGCTCGCGGGGTTTCAAGCAGCGGTTTTTCCGGCTCGCTGATTTCTACCGGCAGCGGTTCGGGCTCCGGCATGGCTTCTTCTGGGATAAAGGCGATTTCCGGCTCGCGCGGCTCAATAACGCGCAGGCACTCCAGCACGTCATCCCGTGCGCCCTGGTTGAGGTTCACAAAACCCCAGAAGGTGAGAACCGGCTTGCCGTTCACCAGATAGACGTGCTGACTGCCGGGGAACTGCAGGGCTTTTTCCAGCAGCGCCCCAAACAGGCGAATCGAAGTTTTATCCGCCTGCTGGCAGCGGGCGCTGAGCGAGGCTACGTTAGATAAGCAATTATCCAGATAGCGAAGGGCGGTGCGACGCTCTTCGTCGCTGGCGGCGGCCCAGCTGGTGACGCTGCCTTCCTGAGGCGCGTACCAGTCTACCCGGTCACCTTCGTCGTTAGGCTGGGGAATGGCCAGGGCATCGGCGACCGCCTGCTGTTTACGAAGGCGTAAGGTTTCACGTATCTGAAACGCCGAATCAAATACCGCCTGACCGTTTTCGCCCAGCGCGAGAAAGTCATCCAGGCATCCGCTGCGCAATAATGTTTTTGCCACGTCATCAATCCTGCTGTTAACGGCTCACCCGAGAGCCATCTTCACGCTTTACAGTTTAACGAAGCGGCCCTAAGTCAAACGGCTGAAGAGACGGCAAAATGGGTAAATTATCTGGCTATTAGATAAAATGAGGCGGCTATACTTACCTGCTGGTAAGTCACTTACCGGCGGGTAACTTCTTGACCAGAAAGAAAAAGGCAGACACGATGGGCTCCGTTTTCGCGGCCAGCAGGCCGGAGCTTTCCCTCTAACCATGTCGAGAAACATTATGGCTAAAATCGTTGTTATTTACTTTTCCGGATACGGCCACACTAAACGTGTGGCAGAGCACGTTGCGCAAGGGGCAAACGCCGAACTGATCGCCGTAGACAGCAACGGTGATATTCAGGAAGCGGACTGGCAAAAACTGAACGAAGCCAAAGGGATCATCTTTGGGGCGCCAACCTACATGGGCAACGTGCCGTGGCAGTTTAAGAAGTTTGCCGATGCCTCGTCTAAAGTGTGGTTTACCCGCGGCTGGCAGGACAAAGTGTTCGGCGGCTTTACCAACAGCGCCAGCCTGAACGGCGACAAGCAGGTTAGCCTGCAGTGGATGCAAACCCTGGCCTCCCAGCACGGCGGCATTTGGGTTAGCCTGGGGCAACTGCCTGCTAACACGCTGGCGGCGACCCGTGATGATGTGAACAATCTGGGCGGCTCCGTAGGCCTGCTGGTGCAGTCCCCGGCCGATGCCAGCGCCGAGCAAATTGCCCAGGGCGACCTGGACACCGCCGTGAAATATGGCGCCCGCGTGGCCGATATTGCCGCCCGCCTGAGCTAACGTTTCTCTTCTTTTCTAAAGCGCCTGCGGGCGCTTTTGCCTTTGGCTTCTTCCTCAGTAATTACCCCTGGTTATTGTCAGTTGTATTCATCAGATAAATACTTATCATGATAATTATCTTGGTGACTATTTATCTGGGAAGTACCTCATGCATGACGATAAGTACGACATTGTCGATTTTCCCGAACGCCCGCTGGGGATGCGCCTGGCGATGCTGGTACGCCTGTGGCGCGGCATCGTGGATGATGCCGTCGCCTTTACCGGCCTGACCCAGAGCAGCTGGACGACGCTGATGCAGCTCAGCGTGGCGGGAGAGAAAATCACCGTCACGGATCTGGCCCGGGCGCAGGGCATCGACCTGCCGCCTCTGACGCGCACGCTGGCACAGCTTGAGAAAGAAGGGTATGTCACCCGCACCCCGGACGAAAAAGACAGGCGGGTGAAATTTATCTCGCTGACGCCCGCAGGCCAAAAAGCGATTAAAGCGGTAAGTGAAACGGTGGAGCGCTGTCAGGCGCAGGTCGCGCAGGGCATTCCGGCGCAGCAAATAGAACAGTTCAGCCAGACGGTAAATCTGCTGGCCGCCAACATGATCAAAATTCGGTAGCTTTTTTACGCCTGGTATTCAGGCGTATTTCTCATTTAGCGAGTAGTTATGACCCCTGAACAACGATTTACCCGTTGGGTAAAAGTCACGCTGGCGCTGTTTGCCGCAATGTTTTGCTATTTTCTGGCCGCCGATATCTGGGTGCCGCAAACCCCAGACTCCACCGTGATGCGCGTGGTGACCCCGGTTTCATCCCGCGTGTCGGGCTACGTGACGCATATCTACGTCAGCAATAACAGCGTGGTGAAGAAAGGGGATGTGCTGTTCGAGATAGATAATAAGCCCTACCAAAATCAGCTGGAACGCGCGGAGATTGCTTATCAGCAAGCGATACTCGACAACCAGCAAATTGATGCCCAAATCAGCGCCGCGCGGGCGAAAATCAAAGCCGCCCAGCTGGATGCCGACAATGCCGGGCGCAGCTATCACCGTTACAACGGCCTGAGCAGCGGGAATCTGATCTCAAAACAGGATCTGGATGCGGCCTTTACGCGCTGGCAAAGCGCGGTGCAAAACGTTAACAACCTCCAGGCGTCGCTGGCGCAGTTGGTGATTTCGCGGGGTGAACGCGGGGAGCAAAACGTCACGCTGCAAAAATACCGTAACCTGCTGAACGACGCCCGGCTAAACCTGGATTACACCCGCGTGGTGGCCAGCAGCGACGGCATTATCAGTAATTTGCAGCTGAAAGAGGGCTGGTATGCGGGGGCGGGCGCACCCGCGCTGGCGCTGGTCAACGACAGGCTCGATATCGTGGCCGACTTCCGGGAGAAAAGCCTGAGCAAAACCCGGCCAGAGACCACGGCGGATATCGTTTTTGACGGGCTTCCGGGGCAGGTTTTCAAAGCCCGGGTGACCAGCAAAGATGCGGGGGTCCTGCAGGGGCAGCAGGCTATTAACGGCCAGCTTTCCGCCCCGGAAACCTCAAACCGCTGGGTGAGGGACGCGCAGCGCATGCGCATTCATTTGCTGCTTGAAGACGGGAAAACGCCAGATTTGCCGGCAGGCGCGCGGGCCACGGTGCAGCTCTACAATTCACCTTCCGCTTTCGCTTCGTTTATCGGCGGGATGCAAATCAGGCTGGTGAGCTACCTGCATTATGTTTATTAAATTTATTCTTGGCCCGCTGAAGCGTAACGCGCCGACGCCGTTCAGCGGCAATGACTTCCGCCATATGCTGCGCATCGTCATGGCGGGCTGCGTGGGGATGTTTGTCTACAGCTGGGTCAATACGCAGTATGGGGTGTTCTATGTGGTTTACCCCATCATGCTTACCGGCCTGGTGCCTGTTTTTAACGGCCATATCGCCCGGCAGATGATTGCCAATGCGCTGATTAATTGCGTAGAAATGACGCTGCTGTTTGCGGTGCTGGTGAATTACCCGCTGCCGATGACGCTGATTGTCTTCCTGATGTACATGACGCGCTTCTACCTGATGAGCCGGGGGCCGCTCTTCCTGTTTGGCTCAATGGGCGTGGTCTGCTTAAGCGTGATGGCAAACTTCCTGAGCTACCCGACCACCGACATGAGCGACCTGATGTTTTCTAACATCATCGGCAGCCTGCTGGCGGTAGGGCTGTCGGCGCTCAGCTGCTATCTGCTGCCGGACGTCGAGCCGCGCAAGCCGCCGCCTGCTATCCAAAAAGACGGGCCAAGGGTAATGCATGAAACGCTGCTGGCCTCGTTAACGGCGACCATCTTATTCACCGTGTTCCAGGTCTACACGCTGAATGACTCCCTGGCCGCGCTGATGGCAGGGATTTTTGCTCTGTTCCCCATGCACTTCCGGGGGGCGATTCTTTCGTCCTGGTGGCGCATCGTCGGGGTAATAGCCGGATGTCTCTATGCGATTCTGGTCCAGCTGGTTATCTACGATTTTAGCCGTCACCTGATCCTGCTGATGCCGTTGATTAGCCTCGGCCTGCTGCTGGCCGCGCGAATTCACGTTTTTGAGAAGGTCGGGCCGGGCGTGGGCTTTTCTATTCTGACCACTCTGGCGCTGATGTTCGGGCAATACATGCACCCGAACCAGGATATCGTTTTTAGCGCGCTGTACCGTATCTCATCGGTATCGGTGGCGATTGTCGGCACGCTGGCCGTCACCTTTATTATCCATAAGATACTGAATAACTTTGCCTCAACGCGCTATATCGTGAAATGACGCTAGTCCTGCTCCGGCCAGTCGCGGGTAATGCCCGGCTGGACAGGGCGCTCAAGATAGGTCGACAGCACGATGTAGGTTCTGGTCGCCACCACGCCGTTAATCTCATACAGATGGGCGAGGAGGGCCTCAAGCGCTCTTGAGTCCTCGGTGCGCACCTTGAGCAGCATGGAGGTGTCCCCGGCCACGGAATGAATCTCTTCCACCTCCGGGTAGGCGGAAATGCGCAGCAGATCCGGCGTTTTTCCCCAGCCTTTGGTATCAATGTGGACGAATGCCAGCAGGGATTTGTTGATGGCCTTTGGGTCGAGCAGCGCCGCCGTCTGCTGGATCACGCCCGATCGCTTCAGGCGCTTAACGCGTTCATGTACCGCTGGCGCAGAAAGCGCCACTTTTTCGCCGAGTTCGGCATAGCTGATGGTCGCATCCTCCACCAGCGCGCCTAATATTCTTCGGTCTGCGGCATCGAGAACTCGTTCTGCCGCACCGTTCTGCTTAATACCGTCTGTTTCTTTTTTCATATCGACTCTCGCTAATGACGCTGAATTTCATTCGGATAAAATTGGTTTTTATCGAATGTAAGTCAAGTTTAATCATTATTCAGGAAGTGAAATGAAAAATAGCCGGTGTCTGGAGCTGCATCCAGAGCCGTCTCTGTCTCCCGCCAAAGCTGTATATGTGTTAACCGGCTGCGTCGGCGTTATCGGCGCTAACTCGATGGTGCTGGGGCCAATCGCTCCGGCAGTGGCGTCATCCATAGGCGCGACAGTGCCGACGGTGATGATGGCCGCAGCGGCCTTCGGGCTCGGCACGGCGACAAGTGCGCTGTTTTTGGCAAGGCTTATCGACTTAGTCGGCTCTGCCCGGATGCTCAAATTCACCATGACGCTGCTGGGCGTGGCGCTGCTGCTTTGCGCGGCTTCGCCCTCCGTGGCGATGTTTATTGCCGCCCAGCTGATTGCCGGGATCGCTTCGGGTATCGCGCTGCCCGCGATTTACGCCAGCGCGGCCGCCATCGCGGAGCCGGGGCGTGAAAGCCGGACCATCGGCAAAGTGCTGACAGGCTGGACGCTGAGCATGATCGCCGGCGTGTCGTTTTCCGTGGTGCTGACCGAACTGTTCAGCTGGCGCGCGGTGTATGTGTCGGTCAGCTGTCTCGCCGCTCTGGCGCTGATTGCTTTGTTCAGGCTGAATATGCAGGATCGCCCGGCGGCGGGCATTGCCCCGTCACCGCTTTCTGCGCTGGGCCTGCCGGGGATCAAGTCATTGCTGGTGGTGTGCGGCGCATTTATGACCGCGTTTTACGGCCTGTATGCCTATCTGGGCGACCATCTTCATCAAGATCTCGGCCTGCCGGTGACGGCGAACGGCGGGGTGGCGATTGCCTATGGAGCAGGGTTTGGCTGTGCGGCATTGCTCAGCGGGATGGTGGACCGGTTTGGCCCTAAACGCCTGATGCCGCCTGTTCTTCTGGTTGCTGCTGCGGTTTATCTTGGGCTGGCGCTGTTCGGCAGCATGCTGGTGGGGGTTATCTGCCTGCTGTTTGTGCTGGGCCTGGTGAACCACCTGGGGGTGAACTTATTGATTCAGCGCCTGACGGCCATCGACCCGGCTAAGCGTGGCACGCTGATGGGGCTAAATAGCGCGGTGACTTATCTGGCGGTGTTTGCCGGCAGCAGCAGCTACGGGCCGCTTTATACCGACCATGGTTTTACCGCTCTCTCGCTGGCCTCTCTGGCGCTGATGATTATTGCGGTGCTGACCTGTCTGTGGCGTGATTTTGCCGGGCAGGGTGTGAAGGTTGTGGGTTGAGTCCCCATGTTAACCGCCACTATTGTATAGAGAAGGGAAGGCTTGCCATTTGCTTGTCGCTACAGGCTGTGCTGTTATTACTGTGAGAAATAATAAGTAGCTCAACCATTTGGCAAGCAAATAAAAGGCAAACGATATGTCTACAGGGAAAACACTGCTCGGCCTGCTGCTGAGCGCGCTCCTCCCGGCAGGAAGCGCATTGGCGGCGGCAAACAGCACGCTGGTTTACTGCTCCGAAGCCTCTCCTGAATCCTTTAACCCACAAATTGCCAGCTCCGGCCCAAGCTTTGTCGCCAGCTCGCAAACCCTTTATAACCGCCTGATTGATTTCAACCTGGCCGACAATACGCCGGTGCCGTCGCTGGCGACGGAATGGAAAATCAGCCCGGACGGTAAAACTTATACCTTTACCCTGCGCCAGGGCGTGAAGTTCAACAGCAACAAGTTCTTTAAGCCCACGCGTGACTTTAACGCCGATGACGTGGTGTTCTCGGTCATGCGCCAGAAAGACGCCAACAACCCGTATCACAAGGTGTCGCAGGCGAACTACGAATACTTTAACGACGTGGGCCTCGATAAGCTCATCGTGGACGTTAAAAAGCTGGATGATTACCACGTCCAGTTCACCCTGAGCGAGCCGAACGCGGCGTTCCTGGCCGACTGGGGCATGGACTTTGCCTCTATTCTGTCGGCGGAATATGCGGACTCGATGCTGAAAGCCGGCACGCCTGAGCGGGTGGACAACAACCCAATCGGCACCGGGCCTTACGCGCTGCAGGACTATAAAATTGACTCCGTGATTCGCTACGTCGCCAACCCAGACTACTGGAAAGGCGAGGTGCCGACCAAACACCTGATCTTCTCTATCACCCCGAACGTGCAAACCCGCCTGGCGAAGCTGCAGAAGAATGAATGCCAGATTATTCCGGCCCCAAGCCCGGTACAGTTCGACGCCATCAAGGCGAATAAAGACCTGGCGCTGCACAGCATTGACGGCCTGAACGTCGGTTATCTGGCGTTTAACACCAGCAAAAAGCCGTTCGATAACGCGCTGGTTCGCCAGGCGCTGAACTACGCGGTGGACAAAAAAGCTATCGTTAACGCCATCTTTATGGGCTCCGGCTCGGTGGCAAAATCACCGATCCCGCCGACCATGCTGGGCTACGACAAGGATCTGAAAGACTACGGCTACGATCCGGAAAAAGCCAAAGCGCTGCTGAAGCAGGCCGGGCTGGAGAAGGGCTTTGATACCGATCTTTGGTCCATGCCGGTGCAGCGTCCGTATAATCCTAACTCACGCCGCATTGCGGAGATGATTCAGAGCGACTGGGCGAAAGTGGGCGTGAACGCCAAAATCGTTACCTTTGAATGGGGCGAGTATCTGGCCGGGATGCGGAAAGGGGAGCACTCCTCGGCGCTGTTTGGCTGGATGTCCGATAACGGCGACCCGGATAACTTTGCCGATACCCTGCTGGGCTGCGGCAGCGTAGCCAGTGGGTCGAACGTTGCCCGCTGGTGCGACAAAAACTACGACGCCCTGGTGCAGAAGGCGAAGCTAACCAGCGACCCGGCCGCCCGTGCGAAGCTCTATGTGCAGGCGCAGGAAATTTACTATCAGCAGGCGCCGTGGATTGCGCTGGCGAACGGTAAAACCTTCTACGCGACCCGCAGCAACGTGAGCGGTTATACCGTTAGCCTCGCCGGGAGTGACTTCTCCAAAGCGAAGCTGGACTAACCAGTACCAACCCTCACCCCGGCCCTCTCCCTGAAAGGGAGAGGGGGAATACGGATGCTTTCTCTTTTTATTCCCTCTCTCCATGAGGAAAGGGTTTCTCTTCTTATTCCCTCTCCCCTCTGGGGAGAGGGTTAGGGTGAGGGGAAAAACATGATAAGGAACACGCCATGACCCATCTTTCAGACGTTATCAGCCGCGTAGACGCGGCGATTGCCGCAGACGTCATCACCCACATGAACGAACTGTTGATTGAACTTAGCGACGACGCAGAGCTGACGCGAGAAGACCGTTATGCCCAACAGCAGCGGCTGCGCATCGCCATTGCCCACAAGGGCAATCACCACAGAGAAGAAACCGAAGA
Organism: Cedecea sp. P7760; assembly: GCF_013386425.1. NCBI lineage: Bacteria > Pseudomonadati > Pseudomonadota > Gammaproteobacteria > Enterobacterales > Enterobacteriaceae > Cedecea > Cedecea sp. P7760. The sequence goes on from NZ_JACARU010000013.1 coordinate 14,097, forward strand.
GCGCCGCGAGCAGTTAACGCGCAGCGGCACCATTATCTAGCCGGGAGTTATTATGCGTATTGGATTTATCGGGCTGGGCGGAATGGGCCAGCCGATGGCAGAAAATCTGCTGAAAGCCGGGCATCAGGTTGCCGTGTGGAACCGTTCTCAGGCGCCTGCGGAAGCTTTAAAAGCAAAAGGGGCGACAGTTGTAGCCACGCCGGCTGAGTTTACCGACAGCGAAGTGCTGATAACTATGCTGGCCGACGACGATACCAGCCGCCGCGTGATTATCGATCAGGGCGCGCTTGCCGCGCTGCCGAAGGGCGCTATCTGGATCAACATGGCCACCGTTTCCGTTGCCTTTACCAATGAAATGGCGGAAAAGGCCGACGCTGGCGGGCAGCGTTATATCGCTGCGCCTGTGCTGGGGCGCGTGGACGTGGCAGCTGCGGGTAACCTGAACATTCTTACCGCCGGGCCAGCGGAACTGCTGGACAGCGTGCAGCCGATCTTTGATGTTCTGGGGCAGAAAACCTGGCGCTTTGGCGACAGGCCGGAGCAGGCAGCGGCGGTGAAGCTGGCGGCTAACTTTATGCTGGCCAGCGCCATTGAAGCGATGGGGGAATCATCTGCTCTGGTCGGCGCTTATGACGTTACAGCGGGGGATTTCCTCGGCATGTTGACCAGCACCTTGTTTGCCGCCCCGGCCTATAAAAACTATGGGGCGATGATTGCCGGGTCACGCTACAGCCCGGCAGGTTTTACCATGAAACTTGGGCTGAAAGACGTGCGTCTGGCGCAGCAGGCGGCAGAAAGTAAAAATGTGCCGATGGGATTTGCTGGCGTGCTACGGGATAACTATCTTGATGCACTGGCCCACGGTGATGAACAGCTCGACTGGGCGGCTTTAGCCACGGTGTCCGCTCGCCGTAGCGGGCAATAAGTTTTATTGGTGGCGAACGCATTGCATTCGCCGCTAAATATATCCCCTTAATTATTCACTCGCACTAAAACAATGCGCCGCCACGGTGCATTAAATATAACAAAATCTTATTTATTGATTAAAACTCCTTGCTAATCATTGGCTAACTAAACATGGCATCGTAATTGCTTTATCTATTCCATCTTGTATACCAGGTGGGATTCCAGCTTATGCCAGTCGCTCTCTTGTCGCAGTGGATTACCGATTACCAGCAACAGCCTCATTTGCTCCTGGGGGCTTATCAGCAATTAATGGCCAATATCTCACGGCAGGATAATGCCTGGATATATATCGCCAGCGAACAGCAAATAACTGCGCAAATAAATTCATTATTGCAGGCCATTAATGACGAGGATAAAACACCGGCGGATTTCCCGTTATTTGGCGTGCCGTTTGCGGTTAAAGACAATATTGATGTGGCCGGGATGCCCACCAGCGCAGCCTGCCCGGTATTTACTTATCATCCCACTGACGATGCCACGGTAATTGCGCGCCTTCGCGCCGCCGGGGCCATTGTGGTGGGCAAAACTAATCTCGACCAGTTTGCGACCGGCCTGGTCGGCACTCGCTCTCCCTATGGCGCGGTGGTTAACAGTTTCAACCCGGATTACGTCAGCGGCGGCTCGAGTTCAGGCTCCGCTTCCGTGGTGGCTCGCGGGCTGGTTTGTTTCTCTTTGGGGACGGACACCGCAGGCTCCGGGCGCGTTCCTGCCGGGTTCAATAATATCGTCGGTTTAAAACCCACCAAAGGCTGGCTCTCTACCGCTGGTGTCGTCCCAGCCTGTCGCCTCAACGACTGTGTTTCGATTTTTGCCCACTCGGCGGCGGATGCAGCCCTGATCGCAAATGTAGCCGGGGGGTACGATCCGCTCGATCCTTATTCCCGCAGCAATCCTAATACCGCCCCGGCTCGCTTTAGCCCGCGCCTGCGCTTTGCTATTCCAGACCGACTGAACTTCTTTGGCGACAAACTCAGCGAGGAGGCTTTTCAGCGGGCGTTAGAAAGATTAATGGCGATGGGGGCAGAGCTGGTCGCCGTGGATTTCAGTGATTTCACCCGTCTTGCTGAACAGCTTTATAACGGGGCGTGGGTGGCCGAGCGCACCGTCGCGGTGAAAGAGATCCTCGAAAAACATCCTGATGCCATGGATCCCACCGTGCGCGGTATCGTCGCCAGCGGCCTGAGCTTCACGGCCTGCGATGCGTGGCAGGCCGAATATACCCGCGCCGTACTGGCTCGCCGTATTAACCAGCAGCTTGCCTTGTTTGATGCCCTTGTGGTGCCGACGTCGCCGACGATCCACACGCTGGCCGAAATGCGCGACGAGCCCGTCCGCTACAACTCGCAGTTTGGCACCTACACCAACTTTACCAACCTTGCTGACCTGAGCGCACTGGCGCTGCCGGCTGATTTCCGTGCTGATGGCCTGCCAGCGGGAATTACGCTTATCGCGCCTGCCTGGCATGATGCCGCGCTTAGCCACTTTGGCGCGCAATGGCAGACTCAGCTTGATCTCCCCGCCGGAGCAACAGCGCTGAAACTGCCCGCCGCTCAGACCTGCACGCCTGCCGATGGTTACGTGCGCGTAGCGGTGGTGGGCGCTCATCTGCGTGGTATGCCGCTCAATCATCAGTTAACCAGCCGCAATGCCGTGTTTGTCGAAGAAACCCACACGGCGGATACCTATCGCCTGTATGCCCTGGCCAATACCCAGCCGCCGAAGCCTGGCCTGGTTCGCGCCACTGAAGGGCAGCCGATTGCCGTTGAGCTTTGGGATATCCCGCTCGCACGCTTCGGTGAGTTTGTTGCTGAAATTCCCGCGCCGTTGGGGATCGGCACGCTGGCCTTGCAGGACGGGCGCAGCGTGAAGGGCTTTATTTGTGAACCGTGCGCGACAGAAGGCGCCACGGACATTACCCCATGGGGCGGCTGGAAAGCCTGGCTGGCTCGTCAACCTGGCGCTTAAGGAGAGGAATATGTTTAGCAAAGTCTTAATTGCCAACCGCGGCGAAATTGCCTGTCGTGCTATCCGCACGCTGAAAAAAATGAGCATTACCAGCGTGGCCGTTTATTCCGACGCGGACGCCAGCGCGCAGCACGTCATTGACGCCGATATGGCGATGGCGCTTGGCGGAGATAAAGCCAGCGACACCTATCTGAATATCGAAAAAATACTGGCGGCGGCAAAAGAGAGCGGCGCGGAGGCAATTTTCCCCGGCTACGGTTTTCTTTCCGAACGCGCCGAATTTGCCGAGGCCTGCGAAGCGGCCGGAATCGTATTTATCGGACCAACGGCGCAGCAAATCAGCGATTTCGGCCTCAAGCACCGCGCCCGTGAGCTGGCCTCCGGCGTGGACGTGCCGATGACGCCGGGCACCGGGCTGCTGACATCGCTTGCAGAAGCGCAGCTGGCGGCGGCGGAAATTGGTTATCCGGTGATGCTAAAAACCACGGCGGGCGGGGGAGGGATTGGCCTGACCCGCTGCGACAGCGAAACGGCATTGCTTGAAGCCTGGGAAAGCGTCAAGCGCATGGGGGCGCAATTTTTTAGCGACGATGGCGTGTTTATCGAGCGTTTTGTCGACAAAGCTCGCCACCTGGAAGTGCAAATCTTTGGCGACGGGAAGGGCAAGGTTGTGGCCCTCGGAGAACGTGACTGCTCGCTGCAGCGCCGTAACCAGAAAGTGGTCGAGGAAACGCCCGCGCCCAATCTTCCACAGGCAACGCGTGAGGCGCTGCATCGTGCGGCGGTGGCGCTGGGTGAATCCGTTAACTACCGCAGCGCGGGAACCGTGGAGTTTATTTATGACGCGGCACGCGATGCTTTCTACTTCCTGGAAGTCAACACGCGGCTGCAGGTTGAGCACCCGGTGACCGAGTGCGTAACCGGCCTGGATCTGATCGAATGCATGGTGCTGGTGGCGGCAGAGGCTTCCCCGGACTGGCAAAAAATGGCCGAAGCGCCGCAGGGCGCGGCTATCGAAGTCCGCATTTACGCCGAAGACGCGCTGAAAAACTTCCAGCCTTCGCCGGGCGTATTGACCGACGTTTATTTTCCAGAGGGCGTACGGGTTGACGGCTGGGTCAGCACCGGTAGCGAAGTTAGCGCTTTCTACGATCCGATGATCGCCAAGATCATTGTTTACGGTGCAGACCGCCTGCAGGCGTTAAGTATACTGAACGACGCGCTGGCGGCGACCAGGCTGCACGGGATCGCCACCAATCTGGATTATCTGCGGCAGATAGTTCGTCTGCCGGAGTTTAAGGCCGGGGTGATGTGGACGCGCCTGCTCGATAGCGTGAGCTATCAGGCGCAGGCCGTGGAAGTGCTGGAGCCTGGCACCTGGAGCAGCATTCAGGACAGCCCTGGCCGCCTCGGATATTGGGATATCGGCGTGCCGCCGTCGGGGCCGATGGATGATTTTGCCTTCCGTCTGGCGAACCGCATCGTCGGTAACCATCCTTCCGCCGCCGGGCTGGAGTTTACCCTGCAGGGGCCGACGCTGCGCTTCCACAGCGAAGCAACCATCGCGCTGACCGGCGCACCTTGCCCGGCACGGCTTGATGACCAGCCGGTGACCTTCTGGCAGCCAACGGTGGTGAAAGCGGGGCAGATCCTCACCCTGGGCAGAGCCAGCAGCGGCTGCCGCACCTATCTGGCGGTACGCAACGGTTTTGACGTGCCGGTGTATCTCGGCAGTCGCTCTACCTTTGCGCTCGGCCAGTTTGGCGGACATGCGGGGCGCACATTGCGCGTCGCGGACGTGCTGGCCATCTCTCAGCCTTGCCTGCCAGCCTGCACTACGCCTGCGCCGATTAGCCTGCCGCAGGCGCCGGAACCCGCGCTGATCCCGCAGTACGGCGAGATATGGGAGATTGGCGTGCTCTACGGGCCGCACGGCGCGCCGGACTTCTTTACGCCTGAGTCGATGGAAACCTTTTTCAACGCCGAATGGCAGGTTCACTACAACTCTAACCGCCTTGGGGTGCGCCTTGTCGGGCCCAAGCCGGAGTGGACCAGAGCCGACGGCGGTGAGGCCGGGCTGCATCCTTCCAACGTGCACGACTGTGAATACGCCATCGGCGCGGTGAACTTTACCGGCGACTTCCCGGTGATCCTGACGCGTGACGGCCCAAGCCTCGGCGGGTTTGTCTGCCCGGTGACTATTGCCAAAGCGGAATTGTGGAAAGTCGGGCAGGTGAAGCCGGGTGACCGGATTCGTTTTCACGCCATTAGCTTTGAACACGCGCAGTCTCTGGAAATCGCCCAGCAGGTGGCGGTGACCAACCTGTGTGCCGGGGCAAGCCTGCCGGACCTGCATCCTTCTATTGCACCAGGCGCGACGACCAGCGCGGCGATCCTGGCGGAAATCCCTGCTCAGGGAGCCCTGCCGGCGGTGGTTTACCGTCAGGCGGGCGACAACTATGTGTTGATCGAATACGGCGATAACGTGCTCGACCTGGCGCTGCGCCTGCGTATTTATTTGCTGATGAAGGCGATTAACCAGGCGGCGCAAACGGGCATTGAGGAGCTTTCTCCCGGCGTTCGCTCGCTGCAGATCCGTTATGACAGCCAGCGTATCTCCCAAAACCAGCTGCTGACGCTGCTGCTGAGCATTGAGAAACAGCTTGGCGATGTGACTCGCCTGAAAATTCCTTCGCGCATTGTGCATCTGCCGCTGGCTTTTGAAGACAGCGCCACGCTGGCGGCGGTGGAGCGCTACCAGCAAACGGTGCGGGAAGACGCCCCGTGGCTGCCGAACAACGTGGACTTTATTCAGCGCACCAACGGGCTGCAAAGCCGTGACGAGGTGAAGCAGATCCTGTTTGATGCCAGCTACCTGGTGCTCGGGCTGGGCGATGTCTATCTCGGCGCGCCTTGTGCCGTGCCGCTTGACCCGCGTCATCGCCTGCTGAGTTCGAAGTACAACCCGGCGCGTACCTGGACCGCAGAAGGCACGGTGGGCATCGGCGGCATGTATATGTGCATCTACGGCATGGACTCTCCAGGAGGTTATCAGCTGGTGGGGCGCACGCTGCCTATCTGGAACAAATTCCTCAAAAACGAACAGTTTGGCGACGAGCCATGGCTGCTCAAGTTCTTCGACCAGGTGCGTTTCTACCCGGTGAGTGAAGAAGAGCTGACCACGTTCCGCACGGCATTTCGTGAAGGGCGTGCACAGGTGGAGATCGAAGAGGTTGAGTTCGATTTTGCCGAATATAGCCGTTTCCTTGCGGACAATGCCGACGATATTACCGCTTTCCGTAGCCGCCAGCAGGAGGCCTTCCTGAGCGAAGTGGCGCACTGGAAGGAACAGGAAAGCGCGGCGGTGGAGAGCGCGCTGATGGCGACGGCTATGCCGGAGGAAGAACAGGCCGGCCAGCTCGTCAGCGCCGACCTGAACGGCAATATCTGGAAAATACTCGTTGAGCCGGGCCAGAGCGTAAAGCAGGGCGAACCGCTGATCGTCGTGGAGGCGATGAAGATGGAGCTATTAGTCAGCGCGCCGTGCGACGGCAAAGTCGTGCGCATTCAGTGCCAGCAGGGCCGACCGGTGGGGCCGGGGGATGCGCTGCTGTGGCTGGAGGCGGTGTAGGCCTATGCCAAAGCGACCAGAAGCCGTAGCCGAACGTATCTACCAGCAGCTAAAGCAGGAAATCTTCGACTTTCTCCTGCTGCCGGGCGACCGCTTTAGCGAAAACGAAATTGCCGACCGCATGAGCGCCAGCCGCACGCCGGTTCGCCAGGCGCTTTATGCCCTGCAGCAGGAAGGTTATGTCGACGTGCAGCCCCGCAGCGGCTGGCAGATCCGGGCGGTGGACTTCGATCATCTCGAATCGCTTTACGATCTGCGCATCGTGCTGGAGCTGGAGGCGGTGAAACGGCTTTGCCAGCGGGCTGATTCCGTATGCCCGCTGCCGCTGCAGGCGTTGAAGCAGTTCTGGCTGGAGGAACCGCCGCTCGACGAGGGCATCAACGTCGCGCCGTATGACGAGGCTTTTCACATGACGCTGGTGTCTGCGGCGGGCAACCCTGAAATGGCCAGGGTTCACCGGGATATCACCGAGAAAATCCGTATTGTGCGCAGGCTGGACTTTACCCGTAAGCCTCGCGTCAGTGCGACGTACGCCGAACATGGGCAAATCCTGCTCGCCGTGTGGGACCGCAACCTTGAGGAGGCACAGACCCGATTACACGACCACATCGCCGCAAGTCAGAAAGAGGTTCGTCAGATAACGCTTCATATGCTGCACCAGGCTCGGCAACTCAAGCTGAGTTAACCATTTATCGTTTCTTCAGGGGAGTCAGACTTATGCAACGTCGTACCTTTGTTAAAGCTTTCGCGCTTTCCGCTTCGGTTGTCAGCTTCGGGCTGGCGTTTGCCGCCCAGGCGGCAGATACCATCAAAGTTGGGATCATGCACTCGCTGTCGGGCACCATGGCCATTTCAGAGACGCCGCTTAAAGACGTGGCGTTGATGACCATCGACGACATTAACGCGAAGGGCGGCGTACTCGGCAAAAAGCTGGAGCCGGTGGTGGTTGACCCGGCGTCAAACTGGCCGCTGTTTGCCGAAAAAGCCCGCCAGTTGCTGAGCCAGGATAAGGTGGCCGTGGTGTTCGGCTGCTGGACGTCCGTGTCGCGTAAATCCGTGCTGCCGGTGTTTGAAGAGCTGAACGGCCTGCTGTTCTATCCGGTGCAGTACGAAGGGGAAGAGATGTCGCCGAACGTATTTTATACCGGGGCGGCACCTAACCAGCAGGCGATTCCGGCGGTGGAATACCTGATGAGCGAAGACGGCGGGGCGGCGAAGCGCTTCTTCCTGTTGGGGACGGACTACGTTTATCCGCGTACGACCAATAAGATCCTGCGCGCCTTCCTGCACTCTAAGGGCGTTCAGGATAAAGACATTGAAGAGGTCTACACGCCGTTTGGCCACAGCGACTACCAGACCATCGTGGCCAATATCAAAAAATTCTCCGCTGGCGGTAAAACGGCGGTGATCTCCACCATCAACGGTGACTCTAACGTGCCGTTCTACAAAGAGCTGGCGAACCAGGGGCTGAAGGCGACCGACGTGCCGGTGGTGGCCTTCTCCGTGGGTGAAGAAGAGCTGCGCGGCATCGACACTAAACCGCTGGTGGGCAACCTCGCGGCCTGGAACTACTTCGAGTCCGTCGATAACCCGACCAACAAGCAATTTGTTAACGAGTGGAAGGCCTATGCCAAAGCCCACAATCTGCCGAATGCCAATACCGTCGTGACCAATGACCCGATGGAAGCGACCTACGTTGGCATTCATATGTGGGCGCAGGCCGTTGAGAAAGCGGGCACGACGGACGTGGATAAAGTCCGCGCGGCGATGGCCGGGCAGACCTTTAAAGCGCCGTCTGGCTTTACCCTGACGATGGATGCCACCAACCACCATCTGCACAAGCCGGTGATGATCGGCGAGATCGAAAGTAACGGCCAGTTCAACGTGGTGTGGCAGACCGACAAACCTGTGCGCGCCCAGCCGTGGAGTCCGTTTATTCCGGGGAACGATAAGAAATCAGAGCTGCCGGTAAAGACCGCCGGCAACTGATTTATACCCTTAGCTGATTTATACCCTTAGCTGATTTTACCCTCACCCCGGCCCTCTCCCTGGAAGGGAGAGGGGAAAAGCGGGAATGCCCTCTTTCTGGAAGGGAGAGGGAGAAAAGCGGGAATGCCCTCTTTTTGGAAGGGAGAGGGTTAAATTCGTTATTCCCTCGCCCCTCTGGGGGGAGGGTTAAATTCGTTATTCCCTCGCCTCTCTGGGGGAGAGGGTTAAAGCCTTTATTCCCTCGCCTCTCTGGGGAGAGGGTTAAATTCTTTATTCCCTCGCCCCTCTGGGGAGAGGGTTAGGGTGAGGGGCAACAGGGTGAAATCAAACAGGAGAACGCCATGACGTTAGCAACACTGGCCCGGCTGCTGCTGGTTGTGGCCGCTTTATTGCCGGGGCTTGCCGCCGCCGGTGACGCGGAGACGTTTTCGACCGCGAATCGTACGGCTCAGGCGGAGCTGCTCCAGAACTGGACGCTATCGCCCGATCCCGCTCGCTTGCCGCTGCTCAACGCGCTTAAGCAGGAAACGCTGGTCACCGACGGGCACTCGGCCTTTAACCAGACCGACGCAGGCCTGACTCCATTAGGGGATGAGGCCCAACCGCAGGGCGAGACAAAAAAGCTGCGGCTGACCAACAGGCTTCGTGTGCTGGTCGCCGGGGCGCTGGCGAGCCATCAATTGATAAGTGACAACGTCTCTATGCGTTTAAATGCGGCTAAAGCCTTGCAGAAAGAGGCTCCGCCGGAATTACTCCCGATTCTTCAGCAGCGTATAAACGCAGAAAAAGAGCAAAGCGTGCGGGAAGCGCTTGGGCTGGCGATTGCCCGTCTGGAGCTGGCAAGTCCGCAGGCAGAAGTGCGTCTGGATGCGGTAAAGCTTCTGAGCCAGTCCAGCGACCCGGAAACTGAGGCTTTGCTCAAACCATTAACCGACGCAAGCGCGGAGCCGAATGCGGAGGTGCGCCAGGCCGCCACAGAGGGTCTGCGTAAAATTGAGCATCGCCAGAGGCTGGGTGAAATCCTTGGTCAGGCGTTTATGGGGCTTTCCCTTGGCTCGATTCTGCTGCTGGCCGCGCTCGGCCTGGCAATTACCTACGGCCTGCTGGGCGTGATCAACATGGCTCACGGCGAAATGCTGATGCTTGGCGCGTACTCTGCCTGGCTTGTTCAGGCCGGGTTCCAGCAGTTTGCTCCGGCGTGGCTGGCGTTTTATCCGCTGGTCGCGCTACCGGTGGCTTTTGCCGTCACCGCCGGGATCGGCATGGCGCTTGAGCGCACGATTATTCGTCATTTGTACGGTCGCCCACTGGAAACGCTGCTGGCGACATGGGGCATCAGCCTGATGCTGATCCAGATCGTGCGCATGCTGTTTGGCGCTCAGAACGTGGAAGTGGCTAACCCGGCCTGGCTGTCGGGCGGCCTGCAGGTGCTACCGAACCTGATCCTGCCGTGGAATCGCCTGGTGGTGCTGGGTTTTGTGCTGCTGGTGCTGCTGTTTACCTGGCTGTTGCTGAACAAAACGCGGCTGGGGATGAACGTGCGCGCCGTAACGCAAAACCGCGCGATGGCGGCGTGCTGCGGCGTGTCCACCGGGCGTGTGGATATGCTCGCATTCGGGCTTGGGTCAGGCATTGCAGGTTTGGGCGGCGTGGCGCTTTCTCAACTGGGTAACGTTGGCCCGGAGCTTGGGCAGGGCTACATCATCGACTCCTTCCTGGTGGTGGTGCTCGGCGGCGTGGGGCAGCTTGCTGGTAGCGTGGCTGCGGCGTTCGGGCTGGGCATCTTTAACAAAATACTCGAGCCGCAAATCGGCGCGGTGCTGGGTAAGATTCTTATTCTGGGGCTGATCGTGCTGTTTATTCAGAAACGTCCTCAGGGGCTGTTCGCGCTCAAAGGGAGGGTCATTGACTGATGACTATGCCGCTGACTTTAACGCTCGGACGTAAAGCGCCGCGCCTGACTTTGGTTTTGGGCACGCTGCTGGTGGTTTTGCTGCTGACGCTGCCGTTCCTGACGCTGTTGCCCGGCAGCAATCCGTTCAGCCTGTCGACCTACACTATGACGCTTGTCGGCAAGATCCTCTGCTATGCCACCGTGGCAGTGGCGCTGGATTTAGTCTGGGGCTATGCCGGGTTACTCTCCCTCTGTCACGGCCTGTTTTTTGCCCTCGGCGGCTACGCCATGGGGATGTACCTGATGCGCCAGGCCGCAGGTGACGGGCTGCCCGGTTTTATGTCGTTTCTCTCGTGGAGCGAGCTGCCGTGGTACTGGTGGGGGACGCAGCACTTCGCCTGGGCACTGCTGCTGGCAATGGCGATTCCGGGGCTGCTGGCGTTTGTTTTCGGCTATTTCGCCTTTCGCTCAAAGATTAAGGGCGTTTACTTCTCGATCATGACCCAGGCGCTGACATACGCGGGGATGCTGCTGTTTTTCCGCAATGAAACCGGCTTTGGCGGCAATAACGGCTTTACCGGGTTTACCACGCTGTTGGGGATGCCGGTGACGGCAACCGGCACGCGAATCGGGCTGTTTATCGCCACCGTTTTGCTGTTGGTGGCAAGCGTCGGGCTAGGCTTTTGGCTGGCACGCAGCAAGTTTGGCCGCATTCTGACGGCGGTGCGTGATGCGGAAAACCGGCTGACCTACTGCGGCTACGATCCGAAAGGCTTCAAGCTGCTGGTGTGGACGCTTTCCGCCGTGCTTTGCGGGCTGGCCGGGGCGCTGTATGTCCCGCAGGTCGGCATTATTAACCCCGGTGAGATGTCACCGACCAACTCGATTGAGGCCGCCATCTGGGTGGCGCTGGGCGGGCGCGGCACGCTAATTGGCCCGGTATTGGGCGCAGGGCTGGTGAACGGGGCTAAAAGCTACTTCACCATGGCGGTGCCGGAGTACTGGCAGCTGTTTCTCGGCGTGATATTTATTCTGGTGACGCTATTTTTACCGCGCGGGGTCATTGGCCTGCTGCGCAAAGGAGAGAAATGATGCAGCCCGCCGAATCCCTGTTTACCCGCCAGCATCCTACGGACCGCTTTCGCGAGCAAACCGACCCGGTGCTGGCGCTGGAAAAGATCAACGTTAACTTTGACGGCTTCCAGGCGCTGACCAATTTGTCGCTGAACATCGGCGTGGGCGAGCTGCGCTGCGTGATTGGCCCTAACGGCGCGGGAAAAACTACGCTGATGGATGTGATCACCGGCAAAACCAAACCCCAAAGCGGCAAGGCTTTTTACGATCAGTCCATCGACCTGATGCGGCTGGAGCCTATCGAAATCGCCCAACGAGGAATTGGCCGTAAGTTTCAAAAGCCAACGGTCTTTGAGGCGCTCACGGTCTTTGAAAATCTGGAAATTGCGCAGAAAAACGATAAATCCGTGTGGGCAAGCCTGCGGGCAAAGCTCAGCGGCGAACAGCGCGATCGTATCGACGAAATGTTAATCACGCTCCGGCTGACGGGAGAACGCCATCGCCGGGCGGGGCTGCTTTCTCACGGGCAAAAACAGTTTCTGGAAATCGGCATGCTGCTGGTGCAGGAACCGCATTTGCTGCTGCTGGACGAGCCTGCAGCGGGCATGACGGATGCCGAAACAGAGTACACGGCGGAGCTGTTCCGCAGCCTGGCGGGCAAGCACTCGCTGATGGTGGTTGAGCACGATATGGGCTTTGTCGAAACTATCGCTGACCACGTCACCGTGCTGCATCAGGGCCAGGTGCTGGCGGAAGGATCTCTGCGTGAGGTGCAGGCGAATGAGCAGGTTATCGAGGTCTATCTTGGGCGCTAAGGAGCAAACATGCTGCAGGTGAATGAGCTTAACCAGTATTACGGCGGCAGCCATATTTTGCGCGGCGTCAGCTTTGAGGTGCGCGTGGGGGAAGTGACCTGCCTGCTCGGGCGTAACGGCGTGGGGAAAACCACGCTGCTGAAATGCCTGATGGGGCTTGTGCCTGTGAAGGGCGGCAGCATCAGCTGGCAGGGGCAGACAATAACCCAGCGCAGGCCGCACCAGCGCGTTCAGGCGGGCATCGCCTACGTTCCTCAGGGGAGAGATATCTTTCCCCGGCTGACGGTGGAAGAAAACCTGCTGATGGGGCTGTCGCGCTTTTCCGGGGGCGAAGCAAAGGCCGTGCCGGACGAGATTTACCAGCTATTTCCGGTGTTGAAAGAGATGAGGCTCAGGCGCGGGGGCGATCTCTCCGGCGGGCAGCAACAGCAGCTGGCGATTGGCCGTGCGCTGGCCTGTAGGCCGCAGTTGCTGATTCTGGATGAGCCCACGGAAGGGATACAGCCGTCGATCATTAAAGAGATTGGCCAGGTGATTCGGCATCTCGCCGGGCGGGGCGATATGGCTATTCTGCTGGTGGAACAGTTTTATGATTTTGCCGCAGAGCTTGCCGACCAGTACCTGGTGATGTCGCGGGGGGAGATAGTCCAGCGTGGCGACGGCAGCGCGATGGAACAGGACGGCGTCCGGGGACTGGTGGCGATATAAGTGGTCTGCCAAAATTTAATGATTGTGGCCCTTTCGGCTGAACCTCTACGCGCCTATAGTTTTTGATATTCACTATCGAATTCCAGAGGTTAGCATGTCTTTTACCGTCAACAGTTTCCAGCAGCCGATTGGCTTATCTCTCCCTGACTGGCAGCGACGCCCGCTGCCGGAACGCGTCACCTTAAACGGGCAGTTTTGCCGCCTCGAACCGTTGAGCGTGGAGCGGCATGGGGCACAGCTTTGGCAGGCCTGGAGCCAGGCCGAAGATTCGCGTGGCTGGACTTACCTGAGCGTTGGGCCGTTTGATAACGAGGCCGATTTTATCAGCTACATCACCGGCGCCGGGCAAAGTGCAGATCCTTTCCATTTTGCCGTTGTGGATAACGCCAGCGGCAAAGCGCTTGGCACGCTGTCGCTGATGCGTATTGACCCGGCGAACGGCAGTATTGAAGTCGGGTTTGTGGTGTTCTCCCCGCTGCTACAGCGTACCGTTCAGGCTACGGAAGCGCATTTCTTACTGATGAAGTATGCCTTTGAAGTGTTGGGTTACCGCCGCTACGAGTGGAAGTGCGATAGCCTGAACGGACCTTCCCGTCGCGCGGCGCTGCGGTTTGGTTTCCGCTTTGAGGGCGTATTCCGCCAGATGGGGATTTACAAAGGGCGCACTCGCGATACGGCCTGGTTCTCCATCACCGATGGTGAATGGCCGCTGGTGAAGCTCGCTTTTGAGAGCTGGCTGTCCCCGGAAAATATGACCAACGGCGTGCAGCGTACAGGGCTGGCGGCTATTCGCGATGCACTTAGCCGCCAGAAAAGCGAACCCGCTCGTCGGGTAGACGTGCGCCCGTTAACGGCGGACGACCGCGAAGCGTGGCAAGCACTCTGGCAGGGCTACCTGACCTTCTACGACGCACAAATAAGTGACAACGTCACGGATTTAACCTGGCAGCGCATGCTGAATGAGCAAGAGCCGGTAGGGGGCCTGGGCGCCTTCGACGAGCAGGGGAACATGCTGGGATTCACCCACTTCCTCTATCACCGCAGCACCTGGTCAGCAACCCAGTACTGCTATCTCGAGGATCTGTTTGCGGCCCCGCAGGCAAGAGGCAAAGGCGTTGGCCGGGCGCTGATTGAAGCGGTACGCCAGCACGCAGAGGCCAACAACAGCTCGCGCCTTTACTGGCATACCCATGAAACCAACGCCACGGCGCAAACCCTGTACGACAAAGTGGCGCAGAAGTCCGGCTTTATCAAATACGAAAAAGCCGTTTAGTTGAATGATGCCTCGTCAGGCCGTGAGAGGCTGGCGGGGCGGCGTATTCATGCCAATCACGATGGCGTAGTAAGCCAGTAAAATCGTGCCCATCAGCACCACAAACAGCATGTAAGACGGCAGCCAGCTCAGCAGCAGGCCGGTGACCAGTGGGTTACAGGCCCCGCCGAGCCAGCCAAGCTGCTGCGCGGCAAAGTAGCTGGATTTCAGCCCCGGCGGCGCGATATTGTCGATAAGCATATATTCCCCCGGCGCATAGATAAGCTCGCCAAGGGTAAACACCAGCGAAGACAGCCCCCACAGCCAAAGGTTCGTGCCTGAAATCATAAAGCCGCCAAGGCCGAAGACGAAAAAGATCGTACCGAAGAACATCATCTTTTTAATGTTATCGGGGCGAATGTTTTTCCCCAGGAAGTACTGGAAAGCGACGACAACAATGGCGTTTACCGACAGCACGACGCTGACGACTTTTTCAGCCAGCCCGGTATCACCGATAACAATTGCGTACTGCGACAGGCAGCCGGCGAACGCGCCGTAAACCATCGAGCCTAAAAAAGCCGAAGTGGTGAACCACATAAGCTGTTTATCGCGCAGCATCATGCGCGGAGACGGCAGCACCTTATCTTCCGTATCATTGACGCTGCTGGCGCTGACCGGCTGGCTTTTTACATAGCGACCAATCATCAGAATTGGCAGCAGGGCGGTCATCGCGGAGAGCCAGAACGGCAGGTTGGTGCTGTACATCACCACAAAGGTGCCTATCGGCGGGCCGACCGTCCAGCCGACGTTAACGAAGGTATAGTTGAGGGAGAATATTTTGGGTTTCAGGCTAACGTCCAGCGTGTCGGAGAACCATGCCTTAACCACCACGGAAAACACCGTGTAAGAGCAGTTGATGATCGAGTAAAACAGCACCACCAGTCCCGCGTTATGCACCAGCGGGATGACCGCAAAGCCGCCGAGGAAGATGACGATAGCCAACAGCATGGCTTTTTTCTTATCGAATTTGTCTGCAAGGATGCCAAACCACAGGCTGAATATCACCCCGGCGACCAGCGCGACGGTAATCGCCAGGCCAATATCCTTCAGCGCCATATGGTACTCGCGCGACAGATATATGGTCATAAACGGCAGCGTAAGTCCCCGGCCAATGGTCAGCAGCAGCGAAGAAATAAGTAACACAGTTGTTGCAAGTTGTTTGCCTGAGAACAGTTTACTGAGGGCGGTCATGGCGGCATGTTTTAATTGTGATGAGATAAGAGGGTGAAAGATTTATCACGAAAAATCAGCCTGGTATAGCGATCAGTTTTGGCGAAGGCACGATACAACACATCTGTATCCCCGGCAAAAAGTGGGATCTGTATCTGTTTGCTCAGGCGGATAAGGTTTATTTTTTTACAAATCGATAATAAATACAGAGGCAGGGTTATGACGCGTAAAGATGGACTGCTGGCGTTGCTGGTGGTGGTGATTTGGGGCGTGAATTTTGTGGCAATCAAGCTGGGGCTGCACAACATGCCGCCGCTGATGCTGGCGGGGCTGCGCTTTTTACTGGTGGCGTTCCCGGCGATGTTGTTCGTTGCCCGCCCGAAGCTGCCTTTTCGCCTGCTGGCGGCCTATGCGCTGACCATCAGCTTCGGGCAGTTCGCCTTCCTGTTTACCGCGATTAAGTTTGGTATGCCCGCCGGGCTGGCTTCTCTGGTGCTGCAGTCTCAGGCGTTTTTCACCATCATTCTGGGCACGTTTTTCTTTGGCGAACGCCTTCAGGCCAAACAGCTGGCGGGGATTACCCTCGCGGTATTCGGCGTGCTGGTGCTGATTGAAGGCAGTTTTGCAGGGCAGCACGTGGCGCTGCTCGGATTTATGCTGACGCTGGCGGCAGGCCTGAGCTGGGCTTTCGGCAACATCTTCAACAAGAAAATCATGCAGCACGAGCCGCGTCCGGCCATCATGTCGCTTATCGTCTGGAGCGCGCTTATTCCGGTGCTGCCGTTCTTTGCCGCAAGCTGGCTGCTGGATGGGCCAGAAACTATGCTGCAAAGCCTGGTGAATATCGACAGCACGACCATTCTATCGCTTATCTATCTGGCGTTTATCTCGACCATTGTGGGCTACGGTATTTGGGGCACGCTGCTTGGGCGCTATGAAACCTGGCGAGTGGCGCCGCTGTCGCTTTTGGTGCCGGTGGTCGGTATGGCAAGCGCCGCGCTGATGCTCGGGGAGACGCTAACGGTAATGCAGCTGTTAGGGGCGGTACTGATTATGGGTGGGCTGTATATCAACGTCTTTGGTTTGCGCTTCAGGCGTTCGGTGAAACGAGTCTCTTCCTGACGTTCGCGGCACCCGCCCAGCATCGGGCGGGTTAGCCTGCATCTTATGAACGAACGTTACCGTGATAGTAAGGGGAACCCAGTTCTTCAGATTTTTCTGCAGCGGTTTGCTGCGGGCCTTTAGACAGCTGACCGCCGGAGCAGGAGATCATGTTGCCGTAGTTGGCCTGGGTGGCGTTGAAGCTGCCGGATTGCTCCGCAAGAGCGTTTGTCGATGCCAGGGCCAGAAGAAGGGTGGCTGCGGAGATGAATTTCATATTTCCTCGATTACGCCTGTAAAACAGGCGGTGATGCATTAATTACACAAACTACAATACTGATTGTACGGATGCAGATACTTGCCTTCTACGGCAAGACGGGTCACCCGGTACTTGTGCGGCGGCACCGAAAAGTAGTTCTTAAAGGTGCGGGTTAACGTCTGCTGCGACTCAAATCCATAGCGCTCGGCCAGGTAAAGAATCGGTTCGTTGCTTTCTTTGAGCTTAAGCGCGATTTCTGTCAGCTTACGGTTACGGATGTACTGGCCCATCGAGTGGCCGGTTTCTTTCTTAAACATCCGCTGCAGATGCCACTTGGAGTAGCCAGACCGCTGAGAAACCTTCTCCAGCGAGAGCGGGGTTTCCAGGTTTTCTTCGATCCACCCCAAAATGCTCTGAATCGTAATCGCATCATTGTTGCGTCTGGACATCGTTTCACCTCTTTGCAGGTTTTACGGCAATACCTTTGTTAACAGGCGATAAAGCGTGTCGACTTCGTCGTCGGTCAGGTTTTTTGTGAGTTCTTTGTGGAGGCTTAGCCCCACCAGGCTTCGGCACTCTTCACACAGCGCAACGCCTTCCGGCGTCAGCTTGATCAGAACGCCGCGCTTATCGTTGGGGTTCGGCAAACGCTCGATCCAGCCCTTGCACAGCAGGCGGTCCAGCATTCGGGTTAATGCACCGAGGTCAACGGAAAGCACTTTTTTCAGCTCGACTGGGGTGATGCAAACTTGGTAGTGAATAGAGCACAGCACCTTAAACTGGGTAGCGGTAATATCCAGCGGGGAGAGCGAGTCGTTTAACAGGCGGTCTTTGTGCTGATTCACCATGTGGATCAATCGCCCGAGGGGAATGATTTCGTTAAACAGATCACAGGTGCTTTTCACTATGTTTGCCCAGGCAAGTAGATTAGTCACGGCAGATATTATTGCCGAGGCAAGTATAAGTCAACGTGATGGTTTAGCCGATGCCACGAAAAGCTAAAACGCTTCACCCACCGTCGGTAAACTCCGTGCTGCTATACTCAAACCTGCTAAGCCCGCTCGATAAAGGACCAAAAAGGATTAAAATATGATGGATTTACTCAGGGCCATAGGCCTTGGCCTGGTGGTGTTGCTGCCGTTAGCTAACCCACTGACCACCGTGGCGCTGTTCCTTGGGCTTTCCGGAGACATGAATAGCCGGCAGCGTAACCGCACCGCACTGATGGCTTCGGTGAATGTGTTTGTCATTATGATGGTGGCGTATTACGCCGGTCAGGTGGTGATGAATACCTTCGGGATTTCAATTCCGGGCCTGCGTATTGCCGGGGGGCTGATCGTCGCCTTTATCGGTTTCCGCATGCTGTTCCCGCAGCAAAAGGCGCATGAATCACCGGAGTCGAGAAGCAAGTCGGAAGAGCTGAGCGAAGAGCCCGAGGCGAATATCGCCTTTGTGCCGCTGGCGATGCCAAGTACGGCCGGGCCGGGTACCATCGCGATGATCATCAGTTCGGCGTCCACCGTGCGCGCAGGTTCTGATTTCCCCAACTGGGTGATAACCGTGGCGCCGCCGCTGATTTTCCTCGCCGTAGGCCTGATTCTTTGGGCTAGCCTGCGCAGTTCAGGGGCGATTATGCGCATAGTCGGTAAAAGCGGCATTGAGGCCATTTCCCGCCTGATGGGCTTCCTGCTGGTGTGTATGGGCGTGCAGTTTATTATTAACGGCGTGCTGGAAATTATTAAGACTTACCCGGCCTGATTTGAGCGTGATGTAAAGAGAAATGCCCTCGCAATGAGGGCATTTTTGTTAATGCGTCGGCCGGGGCTGCTCGTCCAGCGCCACCGGCCAGCGGCGAAACACAATTATTGACCAGAACAGCGCGACAAGCGCCGGAATTGCGCCAATAAAGCCGATATCCGCCATGGAAATATGCAGGCTGACCTGATTGCCCACCAGCGCGCCCGCGCCGATGCCGATATTAAAAATACCCGAGAACAGCGACATCGCCACGTCGGTGGCATCCGGCGCAAGGGCCAGAACCTTCACCTGCATCCCGAGGGCAATAATCATAATTGAAATGCCCCAGAACAGGCTCAGCCCGGCGAGGGTCAGCTCGTTTCCTGCAGCGGGTAACAGCAGGATCAGGCTGGCTGCCAGCAGGGCAATCGCCCCGGAAACCAGCCCTGAAGCGTATTTATTTCCCCATTTGCCAAACAGCACGCTGCCGATGATGCCCGCGCCGCCAAACAACAGTAAAAGCAGCGTTGCAAAATTGGCGCTAAGCCCCACGACCTGCTGCACGAAAGGCTCGATATAGCTGTAGGCGGTGTAGTGCGCGGTGACCACCACGGCGATTAACGCATAAATGTTGACCAGCGCGGGCCGACGGAACAGCTCAGGCACGCTGGACAGCGAACCCGAATGCTCGCTAGGCAGTTTAGGCAGCAGCTTAATCAGGCAGAACAGCGTCACGGCCGCCACCACGCCAATGGCGAAGAAGGTGGTACGCCAGCCAAAATACTGCCCGACGATGCGGCCCAGCGGTAAGCCCAGCACCATCGCCAGCGCCGTGCCGGTCGCGAGTAAACTCAGCGCCTGGGCCTTTTTGCCCGCAGGCGCCATACGAATGGCAAGTGAAGCGGTGATCGACCAGAAAATCGCGTGAGCGAAAGCGATACCAATTCGGCTCATCACCAGCACGGTAAAGTTCCAGGCAAGGAACGACAGCACGTGGCTGGCAATAAACAGCAGGAAAATGGCAATCAGCAGCCTGCGCCGTTCAACCTGGCTGGTCATCAGCATAAAGGGCAGCGACATCAGGGCCACCACCCAGGCATAGATGGTCAGCATGATGCCGACCTGCGCGGTTTCCATGCCAAAGCTCTGGGCGATATCCGACAGCAGGCCAACAGGCACAAACTCGGTGGTGTTAAAAATAAAAGCGGCAACCGCGAGGGTTACCACCCGTAGCCACGCCGTTTTGCGTGAGACGGTAGTGATTGTCATAAGGAGCCAGGCAGGTAAATAAGCGGTAGGAATGGATGGATCATAAAACCATCAGATCGGCGGCACAACCGATTTTGTGATTTATGTCTCATTTACGACTCTGCCAGACCTGAGCAAGAAAAAAGCAGCGCGGTGCAGGCGAGTGTGTCATGGTAGGCGGTGAGAAAATAACAATGAAAAGCAGGAGTTATCACGATGCAAGCAATTGACTTTTATATGGTAGATGCCTTCGCCGACGCCACCTTTGGCGGTAACGCCGCCGCCCTTTGCCCGCTCAGTGAATGGCTGCCGGATGACACGCTGCTGAAAATGTCCCAACAGCATAATCAGTCGGAAACGGCTTTCTTTGTGACCACAGACGAGGGCTTTGAGCTGCGTTGGTTTACCACGCAGGGAGAAATCGACCTTTGTGGGCACGCCACGCTTGCCGCTTCACACGTCATCTTTGAGCATCTCGATTACCCTGAATCGGTGATTCATTTCAGCACGCGTTTTGTTGGCCCGCTGACCGTGACGCGTAACGGCGAATGGCTGACGCTGGATTTCCCCGCCTGGGAAACGCAACAGGTAGCGCCGCTGCCTGAGCTGCTGGCAACGCTTGGCATCAGCGAGTGCAAAGAGCTACGCGTAGGGCGTGATTATCTGGTGGTGCTGGAAAGCCAGGCGGAAGTAGAAGCTATTCAGCCTGATATCAACGCCATGATCCCGCTGGAAAAAATGGTCTGTATTACCGCGAAAGGTGAGGGTGAATATGATTTTGTCAGCCGCTTTTTCTGCCCAGGCGAGTCAGTGCCGGAAGATCCCGTCACCGGTTCTACCCACAGCATGCTGATCCCTTACTGGGCGGATAAACTGAACAAAACGCATCTGCTGGCGCGGCAGGTCTCTTATCGCGGCGGCGATCTGCGCTGCCAGTACAAAGGCGAGCGCGTGCTGATCGGCGGCAAAGCGGTCACCTATCTGATTGGCAAAGTGCTGCTGCGTTAGCGAATCCCTGCATAGTTATCAACGATTGATGAATTCAGCTCATAAAGGCTAGCTGATCAGGCGCGATTATTGTTGAGCCCGTCCATGCTAGCCTTTGTACATTGATGCCAGCTGGAGCATCACCGTTAAAAAGGGCTGATGGCGTTTGCCCCCGCCCGCGGGAGCTATTCCAGCAGGGAAATAAAAGCTTCAAGCTGGCGGGTTTTAGCGTCTCTACGCCACAGCAGCCAGGTATCCAGATAACGCTTATCCTCCGGCAGCGGCCAGGTACTCACCTGATGGCTACCCGGCATACTCTCCAGCATACTTCTTGGCATCAGCGCCAGCCCCGCCCCGGCAATAACGCAGGCCAGCATCCCGTGGTAAGACTCCATTTCGTGGATCTTGCCCGGCATGGCCTGGCTGTCGTGGAACCAGCTTTCAAAATGGCGGCGGTAGGAGCAGTTGGCCCGAAAGGCATAAATACTCGCGCCGTTAACGTCCGCGCCGCTGTGAATCGGGGCATGGTCTGCAGGCGCGACGATGGTCATCTCTTCGCGATACACCGCCACGCCCTCAAGGGAAGGATGCAGCACCGGGCCGTCAACAAAGGCGGCAGAAAGCCGGCCTTCGAGTACGCCGTCAATCTGGTCACCTGAGGGGCCGGTAGCCAGCGAAAGGTGAATTTTCGGGTAGCGCTGGTTGAAGCTTGCCAGCAGGCCGGGAATGCGTACCGCCGCCGTGCTTTCCAGCGAACCGAGCGCGAGCGGTCCCTGAGGCTCATCGCCGGATACCACCATTCGCGCTTCATCCACCAGCGCCAGGATGCGTTTACTGTAGGCCAGAAAACTGTGGCCGGACGGCGAGAGCTTCAGGCGCTGGTTCTCGCGGATAAACAGCGCCACGCCCAGGTCGGCCTCCAACTGCTTGATGCGGGTCGTGAGATTCGACGGGACGCGATGCACCTGCTGTGCGGCGGCGCTGATGCTGCCGGTTTCTGCGACGGCGTTGAACATTTCCAGCTGGGTCAGATCCATAGCTTTCTCAAATCGTGAAGGGTTTGCTTAGTATTATTCATTTTTAAACTTTACGCCTCAAGGCTACTGTTAACATCTCATTCACCTGTCGAGGCACCACCATGCAATCAGTAACCGGGCAAACCCACGCCATTTCACGCAATCCCGCTACCGGTGAGCGCATTGCGGTTTATCCTTTTGAGAACGCAGCACAGATTGATGCCGCGCTGGCCCGCAACCATCAGGCGTTTAATGCATGGCGGGCTACGCCGCTGAGCGAGAGAGCGCAGAAGCTGCGTGATTTAGGTGCTGCGGTGCGTAAACATGCCGAGGCCATGGCGCAAATGATTGCCGCCGAAATGGGCAAGCCGATTTTGCAGGCGCGTGCCGAAGTGGCTAAGTCAGCCAATCTTTGCGACTGGTACGCAGAGCATGGCCCGGCGATGTTAGGCGCGGAAACGACTCAGGTTGAAAATAACAACGCGGTTATCGAGTACCGTCCGCTTGGGCCAATTCTGGCGGTGATGCCTTGGAACTTCCCGCTATGGCAGGTTTTGCGCGGCGCTGTGCCGATTCTGCTGGCCGGGAACAGCTATATTCTGAAGCATGCGCCAAACGTGATGGGCTGCGCCGACATTATCCGCCAGATGTTCACGGATGCCGGGTTCCCGTCGTCGCTGTTCGAGCTGCTGAACGTCACGCCCGAAGGGGTAAGCCAGGCGATTAACGACTCGCGTGTTGCCGCCGTGACGGTAACCGGCAGCGGCAGAGCCGGGGCAGCGATTGGCGCTCAGGCGGGCGCAGCGCTGAAAAAATGCGTGCTGGAGCTGGGCGGTTCCGATCCGTTTATCGTGCTCAACGATGCAGATCTGGACGAAGCCGTTAAGGCCGCGGTGGCCGGGCGTTTCCAGAATACCGGGCAGGTTTGTGCGGCGGCAAAGCGCTTTATTGTTGAAGCCGGGATAGCCGAAGCCTTTACCGACCGCTTTGTTGCCGAGCTGAAAAGCTATCAGTTAGGTTCGCCGGTGGACGAGGCTAACCGCATCGGGCCGATGGCGCGCTACGATCTGCGTGATGAGCTGCACGAGCAGGTGACAACGTCACTTAAGCAGGGCGCAAAACTGCTGACCGGCGGGGACAAGCTGCCCGGCGAGGGCAACTACTATGCGCCAACCGTGCTGACCAATGTCACGCCGGAAATGACCGCGTTCCGTCAGGAGCTGTTTGGCCCTGTAGCCGCCATTACCGTTGCCCGTGACAGCGAGCACGCTCTTGCACTGGCGAACGACAGTGATTACGGGCTTTCTGCCACGGTTTATACCGCCAATGAGCAGCTTGCGCTGGAGATGGCGGCTCGCCTTGAGTGCGGCGGCGTGTTCATCAACGGCTACAGCGCCAGCGACCCGCGCGTGGCGTTTGGCGGGGTGAAAAAGAGCGGGTTTGGCCGTGAGCTTTCCCACTTTGGCCTGCATGAGTTCTGTAATATTCAGACCGTGTGGAAGGATCGCCGGTAGTTTTCTATGAGGGGGCCACCGCGCAGGTGGCCCTGTTTGTCATTGAAATGAAATAATTCTGTCATTTTCGCTCAGTACACTCGCCGCATCGTTGTGTTACTGAAGAAAATCATGAACATAAGCCAAATTTTTCGCCGTTTAAACCCCTTCAAACTTTTCGCCCGACGTCCTCGCGAGTTTGGGTTACTGAGCGGGGTGGTTGGCGTTATCGCACTCTTTTCCATGCTGCAAATTCTCTCCACCGTCTCCCTTTCTAATATCCTGCATGAAACCCGCCAGAGCGTGCTTGAAAGCAATCAGCTTCATCGGCAGCAGGTCGTCATGGAGAAAGCCAGAACATCTTTGTTAATGACCAGCGACCTGTTAAACCGGGCGGGCGTTTACTTTATGCAGGACAAAGAAACCGGCTCCGTTGGCAGTTGGAATAGCCTGGTAGATGAAGCTGACGCGGCGCTGAAGATGTCGCAGCAAAACTTTGCCGCCTGGCAACAGCTGCATCCGCAAGGCAGCGAGCCGCTGGCCAATAGCTATCAGCTGTTCTCAGGCGGGTTAAAAGAGCAGCTGGATGGCATGCAAAAACATGCCTCAATCGATGCGTTTTTCGAAGTACCCATTCAGGCGTTTCAGTCTGACTTCAACGAACAGTATGCGCATTACCAGACCGACGGTGAGAAACAAACCGCGCAGGCCGGCCATGCTTTACTGGGTAGCCTGAGCCAGGCGCAAACGCTGTTCATCATCGCGCTGGGCATTTTATTGGCGGTGGCGATTACCGTCTGGCTGGGCGTGGCCCGCTGGGTGATTCGTCCGCTGCGCGGCCTGATTGAGCATCTGCATGTTTTGGCTGCCGGTGACTTGTCCCGTTTGCCCGCCGAAAGAAAACTGGTGAACCGTGAAGTGAAGCAGCTACACGGCAGCGTACTGGAAATGCAGCAGGGCATTCAGCAACTGGTGCTGGAGGTTCGTGAATCGTCCGCGACGTTGTTGAGCAACATCGGTCAGCTTGCCGAAGGTAACAATGAGTTGTCCAGCCAGTCTTCTCAGCAGGAGCAGGAGCTGGAGAAGGTTACGCTGCATATTACCGAGCTGGAGTCCCGCGTACAGGAAAATAGCCAGTACGCTATTCAGGCGAACCAGCGCGCAGATGAAGCGCGTGAGATGGTGGCCGGGGGCGATCAGATGATGCACACGGTAAATATGTCTATGCAGGATATTGTCGCCCGTTCATCAGAGATGCGCGGCATCGTGGCAATGATTGATAACGTGGCGTTCCAGACCAATATTCTGGCGTTGAACGCCGCGATTGAAGCCGCTCATGCGGGCAATCAGGGGCGTGGTTTCGCCGTGGTTGCTCGCGAGGTGGGCCTGCTTGCTAAGCAGAGCAGTCAGTCGACCAGAAACATTCAGGCGTTAATCAATAACTCGCTGCAGGGTATCGAGCAGGGCAGCGAGGCGGTGTCTGAACTTGAGACGCAGTTGAAGAATGTTATCGCGCTGGTTACGCGTCTTAGCGGCCTGCTGAATGAAATTTCCAGCGCGTCCGTAGACCAGGGGGCCAGCGTGCATCATGTTACGACGCGGATAACCACGCTGAATCAGGCGGTGAATCAAACGGGGCAGCTGATAAAAGCTTCGGCAAACACTTCTCAGCGTTTGCTGGATGAATCGCAGCGCCTTGAAAAAGCCGTTGCCCGCTTTCAGATGACTGCCTGAGTTCGTTTTATTATCGGCCCGTGGCTCTGATATACTTGCGCCGCTAAATATATCGCTCAGGAGAGCACGGTGCCGGTTCAATTAGACAATCAGTTACTGGAAGAGATCCTCGACCAGGTTCGCCCTTTGCTGGGAAAAGGGAAAGTGGCGAACTATATTCCAGCCCTGGAAGAAGTCTCCGGCAATAAGCTGGGCATTGCTATCTGTACCGTTGACGGTGAATTCTTTAGCGCCGGAGATGCCACAGAACGCTTTTCCATTCAGTCGATCTCTAAAGTACTAAGCCTGACGCTGGCAATGGGGCGCTATGAAGAGCATGAAATCTGGCAGCGCGTAGGCAAAGAGCCCTCCGGGCAGCCTTTTAATTCCCTTTTGCAGCTTGAGCTTGAGCAGGGCAAGCCCCGTAACCCGTTTATTAACGCAGGTGCGCTGGTCGTTTGCGATATGCTGCAAACCCGCCTCAGTGCGCCTAAGCAGCGCATGCTCGAGGTGGTTCGTCAGCTTTCCGGCGCTGAGGATCTAGTCTATAACACGCGCGTGGCGCGTTCCGAATTCGAGCATTCGGCGCGAAATGCCGCTATTGCCTGGCTGATGAAGTCTTTTGGCAATTTCGAAAATGACGTGATTGCGGTGCTACAAGCCTATTTCCATTTTTGTTCTCTGGAAATGAGCTGCCTCGAATTAGCCAAAACGTTTTTGTTCCTGGCAAATCAGGGACGGGCATTGGATCTCGATGAGCCGGTGATTTCCGCCCAGCACGCACGGCAAATTAATGCGCTGATGATAACCAGCGGCATGTATGACGGTGCGGGTGAATTTGCTTATCGCGTAGGTCTGCCGGGGAAATCGGGCGTGGGCGGCGGTATTATCGCCAACGTGCCGAACGAGATGTCTATCGCCGTGTGGTGCCCGGAGCTGGACGCTTCCGGTAACTCTCTGGCGGGGACTGCCGCGCTGGAAATTCTTTCTCAGCGCATTGGGCGTTCTATTTTTTAAACTGTTCTGGCATTACAGCAGCAACAATCCCGGTATGCGCAACCATAGCACGCCAACCAGGCTAACGGTGGCCAGCACGGCTATCATAATGGCGGTGATAAGCAATCGCTCCGCCCAGGGGGTTTTACGCATTTTGACTCCGGGAAATCCTTCGTTCAGGGACTATAAGCCAGTCACTTTAAACATCGGTTAAACCTGAGTCTGCTAATTATTCATTGGCGATAAGTGTGAATTGTTAGTCGCAAATCCTGCCCTGAATGCAGTGGTCTGCAGAAGGTGGCAAAAATTTAGCTTATGGCTGATAGTTGATGCTGTGCGCTGGCAGGTTGAGTGAATTTTCCTCTTTCTCTCAATGCCCGGGGGTTGTTAGCTGGGTAAACATGCTAAGCTAATGCTTATTTTCGCAATCACCTGATGGCGCTATTTATTTTCAGCGGTGATGAATAAATATGAACCAGGATAGCATGGTTAATCGATCCAAGTTTTTATTCTTTTCCCCAGAAAAAATGCTGTTAAATGCCATCAGTGTTTTTGCTCTGACCACGCTGTTTTACTTTTTTGGCGCTTCGCTACGCCTGGTTAACGATCTGTCGCTATTTTGGCCGCTGAATGCGGTGCTGGCGGCCATCTTTGTCCGCAATCCGTGGCTGAATAAAGCCGTTTACTATTTTATTTGCTATGCGGCGATGTTGGTTTACGACGCTTTCACCACGCAGTGGGGCTGGCAGTCGACGATCATTAACTTTTCCAATATGGTCTTTATTGTCACCGCCGCGCGTTTATTGTTGCGTTATTCACGCAATATGGACGAGAGCAATTGGGCGCTAAATGCGTTTAATATTTTTAATTTCTCGCTGATTGCCGCCATATTATCTTCGTTATTTGGCGCGGTGGGCTCGCTGGGTATTAGTGGTGATTACCATGAAAAGTTTATGCCGCTGTATGCCGACTGGGTCAGCGAGCAGTTTTCAACCGGCGTGCTGATGCTGCCGTGCTTGCTGACCGCAAGCTGGCCTTCCTGGCGTAAGCTGTCCGGCATTGTGCCATCCGATATGTATCCGCTTTTTGCCGTCGTGATTGCCGTCTTCACGGCGATGATTATCGGTGGCGCGGGCAGCCTGGCGTTTCCATTGCCGGCGCTTATCTGGTGTGCCATACGCTATCCGCTCCCGGTCACCGCGCTATTAACGTTGATTACCGGGGCGGTGGAAATTGTGCTGGTGGCCCATGCGGCGATCAATCTTCACTCCGAGCAGCCGCTGTTGCTGGTGGATCAGATGTTCTCCGCCCGTCTGGGCATCGCCACCATCGCCATTTGCCCGCTGATTGTTTCCATCAGCGTGGATGCAATTAATCAACTGATCAAGCAAACGTCGCTGCGGGCGGATTATGACTACCTGACCGGCGTTTATTCGCGCTCAGGCCTGTTTGAAGCGCTCAAACGTAGCGCGCGCCAGCAGCCAGATATCGGGCAGCCGCTGCTGTGCGTCATGCTGCTGGATATTGATTTCTTCAAGCGTATAAACGACAGCTGGGGTCACGAGTGCGGCGATATGGTGTTGGCCTCTTTTGCTGCCAGGGTGCTGGATACCGTGGGCAATCGGGGAATGGTGGCACGTATTGGCGGGGAAGAGTTTGTGGTGGTGTGCCGAACCCGGGATCCGAAGCAGGGTTTTGAGATAGCCGAGCAGATTCGAAAAACCATTGAAGCAAGCAGCTTCCATTACGAGCAGCGGTCGCTGTTTATTACCGTGAGTATCGGCCTGGCTGAGGCCACGCTGGGCAATAACACGCTGGAAGCAACGTTTAATCAGCTGATCCCTGAAGCAGATAAAAATCTGTATCTGTCGAAACGGCAGGGACGCAATAAGACCAGCTCGAGCAGCCAAAATGCCGATGAGCTACCGGCATCGCATATTAGCGATTCATAATAAGCATGTTCATTTTCGATCCTTTATTATCGAGTAGTATTACCGCTCAGTTCGTCGTTGCTGGTTCGTTTGCCTGAGAAATTTATGAGTACACCCGATCCTCACAAAAAAGCCAGAACGCAGGGCTCTCGTTTCATTAATCGTATGTATATCATGCGGATGTTGGGCACGCTGCTGTGCTTTTTGCCTATCTTTTCGGTGTTGCACGAGCAACAGGCTTCTCTGGCGATTGTCGCCCTGTTAGCGGTCAACGCTTTTGTCTGGCCACACGTGGCGCTGTTGAAAGCGCGTTTTTCCTCCTCTCCGGTCACCGGTGAAAAGCAGAATCTGGTCATAGATGCGGCGGCGGGGGGCTTCTGGATTGCCATGATGTCGCTCAGTGCGCTGCCTTCAGTGGCGATTGTCACCATTCTGGTCTCCGACAGGCTGGCCGCTGGAGGAAAACCGCTGATGGTCAGGGCGATGGTGGCAATGCTGCTGGCGTTTTCACTCACCTGGATAAGCCACGGAATGCCGTTCAACCCGGCGGTTTCTGCCCGCACGATGTACGCCACGCTGCCGCTTATCGCCATTTACACCATCGCGCTCAGCATGCTAACCGCTTCCATCTCGCTGAAGCTGCGGCAAAAAAGCCGTGAGCTGGAAAATATCGCCATGATGGACCCTCTGCTCGGGATCGCAAACCGCCGCCTGCTGGAGCGTAAAATTGGCAATGAGCTGGCGCGATTACGGATTGCCTGCGGAAGTTCGGCGCTGATGTTTATCGACATCGACAATTTCAAAGAAGTGAACGATCGTTTCGGACATAAAGTCGGTGATTCAATCCTGATGGCGGTGTCCGACGTGCTGCGCGTGGTTACGCGTTCAAGCGATACCCCGGCCCGCCTCGGCGGCGACGAGTTTGTGGTTCTGATGCCGAATACTTCGCTGGAAGAAGCCGAGGGCATTGCGCAGCGGATCCTGCTGGAGTCCATTAACGTTCGCGTGCTGCCGGAAAAAAACGCCTTCTGTACCCTAAGCATCGGCATTGCCTGTGCGACTAAAGAGATGCCGGATGCCGTCGAGTGGCTGAGAGCGGCGGATGATGCCCTTTACAACGCCAAGCGCGCCGGTAAAAACCGTATTTACGCGGCCTGAGAAATGTTCATCTAAACTGTATGCAGAGTAGGTTATTTGTCTGCGCCGGGGAGATGACATGCTGAATACCGCGATGACCGATGAACTGACTGGCCTGTTGAACCGTCAGGGCGTCGATGAGTTTATCCTGCTGTTTAACGGCACCAGCGAAGAGGGCGCGTTTATCGCGATGCAGCATCTTGAGGGCAAGGTTTCGGCGTTTAACCAGCGGGCAGAACACCCCTGGGCGCTGGGTTTTAACTGGGGATGCGTGGAGTATGCCCCTCAACGGCATCTCAGCCTTGAGGATCTGGTCAACGAGGTCGATCAGGCCATGCGTCAGGCAAGAAGCGTCAGAACACCGTCACGAAATCAACTGTAATAACAATTCCGTATACCTTCTTAATAGTAGTTGCCCGCATTAGCCAGTAATCTGGCCCATTGTTATTTCTACATCAACCGTCCCGACAACTTAAACTAACATTCAGGAGTCGCTGTGCCCGAGTATCGGATTCGTTCCCTCAAGGCCTGTGAGTTTGCAGACGTTACGGCAGAATTAACGGACGTATTAATTGACTGCGTGGAAGGCGGGGCTTCGGTCAGCTTTTTACATCCTTTGTCGCCGGAGAAAGCGGCTGCTTTTTGGGACGATGTCGGGCAAAGCGTAAGTCGGGGAGAGAGAACGGTGATTGTCGCCGAAGACGGGCAAGGGCGCATTGTCGGCACCGTGCAGCTTATCACCAGCCAGCCGGAAAACCAGCCGCACCGGGCGGACGTTTCCAAGCTGCTGGTTCACCGCGCGGCACGGCGGAGAGGCATTGCTCAGCGGCTGATGGGCTATCTTGAAGCCGTGGCCACGACCCATGGCAAGTCGGTTCTGGTGCTGGATACCGCCACCGGCAGCGATGCCGAAATTTTCTATCAGGGCATGGGCTGGCAGCGCGTTGGCGATCTGCCAAACTATGCGCTGATGCCGGACGGCAGCCCGTGTTCTACCACGATTTATTACCGGAACTTGTGATTCAACAAGTGACAGTGTCACTTGACCGTCGCTTTTAACCCCCTTCAGGCATGCTATAGTGCCCGCAATATGGCAGTTGCAGGCACTTTAGTATGGAAAACACAGCGCTCTGGTTCCGGCAGTTTGGTGAGCCTGAACAGGTTCTGACCCTTGAACACGCTCCGCTGACACCGTTTATTCCCGGTACGTTAAGGGTGCGCATGCACTATGCGCCGGTTAATCCCTCCGACCTGATCCCCATTACCGGCGCCTATCGTCACCGGGTTTTTCCGCCGCGGATTGTCGGCTATGAAGGCGTCGGCGTCGTCGAACAGGCTGACTCTGCGCAATGGATCGGCCGGCGAGTGTTACCTCTGCGCGGTGAAGGGACCTGGCAGCGCTGGGTTGATTGCCCGACTCAGTGGGCAGTGCCTGTACCGGACAGTATTCCAGATGAGCTTGCGGCGCGAGGCTATATCAATCCGCTGGCTGCCTGGCTGATGCTGGAAAGATGGCCGGTTATGGGAAAACGAGTGCTGGTGACCGCCGCTGGCTCGGCCTGTGCTGGCTTGCTGGCTCAGTGGGCGAAAAGACAGGGTGCGACAGAAGTTTATGGTATTTACCGTTCGCCAGATCATCTTCCGGCGTTACTCAAGCTGGGCATTATTCCTCTGGACAGCGGCGACAGCAGAGCAATCGCTGAAGTGGCAAGGCAGGTCGATGTGGTTTATGACGCGGTAGGGGGCGAATTAGCCACTTTGATGCTCGATCACCTCAATAGCCGGGCGGTAATGATTTCTTACGGCCTGCTCAGCGGTAAGGGCTTCTCTCCGCGTGGAAGGCATATCACGGCGCAGCGATTTCATCTGCGGGATACGCTGGCGGTAACGCCGGTTGAGGAATGGCAGGGCTGGTTTTCTTCCCTGTGGCAACTGCTGCGCGAGACTCAGCAGCCAGAAGCAGAGGTTTATAAACTGGAGGAGTGGCGGCTTGCGCTGGCGCTGTTCCATGAACCCGGCCGCCAGCGCAAACCGCTGTTAAAACTGTAGACGTTATTTATCGCCCAAAATGGTGTTGAGCGTTTCGGCGTCCGGCATGCCCTGATGCTGCTGCAGGCGGCCTTCGGCGTTCAGGTAGTAGATTGACGGCGTGGCGTTGCCGCCCAGGTCATCCATCAGCGTAAGGTTATCTTTTAACGCTTCCCCGATAACCGGGTCGATCTTCTCCGGCTTTTGCAGCGCCAGCTTGCCTTTGCTGTTCTCATAGTCGGCCAGCGTTTTCGCCGGATCTTTCGACATGAGGATCGCGGCGGCTTTCTGGCCGCTGTCCGGGCGCAGCATGCCGACTAACAGCACGCGCAGCTGAACTTTACCGGACTTCAGCCAGGGCTGAGCCTGTTCCCAGAATTGGGTGCAGTACGGGCAGTACGGATCGGCAAACACGTAAACAATGCGCGACGCTTTTGCATCCCCGGCGGCTATCCAGCGGTGCTTTTCGAGGCTCTGCCACATCTCTTTCGCCATCGGGGCATAGACAAACTTCTCGACTTCCGCGTCGCTCAGGTTTTTGCCTGCGGCATCTACCAGGTTACCCATGATGGCGTGCTGTTTGTCCGGCGTCAGATAAACGGTTGTGCCTTGCCCCTGGTACTGCATCGCATAGCCCTGTAGATCGCCGGGCGCTTTAAATTCCCCTTTTATTTCGAAGCCCTGTTTCTCTAATGCTTCAATGGGGGCAGGCAATTTACCGTCGGCGGCAAACGCCGTGGCGTTAAAAAGCAGGGCCAGTGAAACGGACACGGCGGAGATTTTTTTCATCGAGCAGTCCTTGATTAAATGCTATTTTCATCAAAGGGTAGCATTCCTTTTTACGCGAAGTCATCAGACTTACTTTCCTTTAAGTAACCGAGCATTTCGGAGGCCAGCCGGTGACAATCAGACGAGCCATACCCGATGAGGCGCAGGCGCTGTGGGTGATAAGAAACGAGGCTATTCGCTTCGGCTGCCGGGATGTTTATCCCGAAGATGTGCTGCAGGCCTGGACGCCGGAGCTAATGCCTGCGGGTTACCTTCACGAGATAATTAATAATCCTTTTTTTGTGACCGAGAATGAAAACGGCGAGCCGGTCGCGACGGGTTATCTGGATTTGGAAAATTGTGCTGTAGAAGCGGTATTTACCTTGCCAGCATATACAGGCAAAGGTCTGGCAAAGCAGATTATGGGCGCTATAAAGCAGGAGGCGAAAACACGGGGCATGACCACGTTAACGCTGTCTGCCACGCCGAACGCCCGCGATTTTTACCTGACGCAAGGATTTAGCATCGTAAAAGAAAGCCTTTACCCTTCGGCACTGGCCGGGGCATCTCTGCGCTGCTTTGAAATGAGTTGCGACATTTAGCCTGAAAACTAAAAACGTAAAAGGTGCCCTCATGAGCGACCGTATCGATTATCAGATTGAAAAGTACAGTTTTACGGAAATTGAAGAGACGCCGCGCCTCAGTCGGCAGTGGGAAGAGGTCAGGGAGGAATACCACAGAGAGCCTCAGGATGCGGAGCAGCGCCTGCGCCTGGCGCTGCTCAACGTGGATTACGTCACCAGCTTTGAACTGCCTTTTCGCCTGTTGCTTCTGCGGGCGCCCCAGTTAATCGACAAGCTGCGCGATGAGCTGCAGTTAAGTCAGAAAAGCGTGGTCATTAACGACAATAAACGCGGTGAGGTCTACAGCATAAAGGCGGATCTTAGCGCCGTGCCAGATGCCTTCCGCTACCGTTTTTCTAACCGCATACGCCGGATTGAGCCGGGCGGAACCCCGGCGACGGCTTACCAGCAGATTGCGCTGCAGGTCAGAAACCCTAGAGAGCGGCTGAAAATTGCCCTAGAGTCCGGGCTGCAGGTCAACGCCCTGGACGGCCTGTTCTGGCTTGGGCTGCAGCGTATCGCGGCCGATATTTCCGTTCTGAGGCAGTCCGGCATGGCAATAGCCACGGCGGAACGCAACGTTTTCGATAGCCTGACGGGCACCATCAGAACAATCCCGACCTATAGCTTAAACCCTGAAATCGCACGGTAGGGAAAGTAGCTAACGGCGATCCTGGTCCCTCAGAAACCCGGCTGTTTTAGCTTCCTTGTGCGCAGGCTACTTAAGCTAATGGCCAACAGCGTCGCACCTGCAGCAACCCAAAGGCTGAGTCGAATCGCCTGCGGCTCCTGCCATATTGCGTTGCCGTAAATTGCCAGAATAATCCCTACGATCGCCGCGCCCAGGCATTGGCCGAAAGTCCGCATAATGGCCAGTATGCCCGAGGCGTAACCGCTGTTTTCCCGCGAGGCGTTCGCCATCATTTCCCGATTATTAGGACTCTGGAAAATGCCGAAACCAATGCCGCACACCAGGCTACGTAAACCGATGTCCCATGCCTGAGCGTGGACAGGCAACAGGGCTAAAAGCACCAGGCCAACCGTAAACACGCCTAAACCCGTGGTGGCGATAAGCGCCGGCGAATGCTTGTCGGCAAGTCGCCCGGCACGCGGCGCCGCGAGCATGATACCGACCGGCCAGGGCGTAAAGAGCAGGGCTGAAGCAAAGGCGCTGTAGCCATAAACGTTCTGGAATAAAAACGGCAGGGCAACAAACGTTATCCCTTGCCCGATGAACGAAGCCAGCGAGGTCATGGCCGCCAGCGAAAATCTCGAAGAGGCGAACAGCGTCAGCGGAAGCAGGGGCTGTGCGGCACGACGCTCACGCCAGACAAAGGCCATCCCGGCAAATAATGAGATGACGCTGTAATTTATTGCCGAAATTATGCCTTCACTTTTGGTAAAGCTGTCGGCGGCCATGATCAGCGAGCCCAGCAACAGGGCCGAAAGAATAGCGCCAGCATAATCGAAGGGCTTAGGATTGATAACTGCTGCACCAGGCAGCACCCGCAGGCTCAGGACGAGCGCCACAATGCCTAACGGTATATTCACCGCAAAAAGCCATTCCCAACCCAGCGTGGAAAGCAGCGTCCCGCCAAGCAGCGGGGCAATGGTCGTGCTGGTGGCGATTAAAAAGGCGTTAAGCCCCAGGATCCTGCCCAGCAGGCGGTTTGGGAATATCGAACGAAGGATTGCCGGGGAAATGCTCAGCACCGCTGCGCCACCGACTCCCTGTAAGACCCGCATTATCACTAACATATCGAGTGAAGAAGACAGCGCGCAGCCCGCGGATGCCAGGGTAAACAGGCCCAGACCGAAAACAAATATTTGCCTGAAGCCCAGCCGGGTAGCCAGCGCGGCGAAAATCGCCAGCGTCATGGCGGCGGCAAGCAGGTAGCCGTTAGCCACCCAAACGGCATCGCTGGCAGACACGCCGAGCGCTTTGGCGATGTTGGGTAGCGCGATGTTCACCATCGAACCATCGAATACGGCCATCGTCACGGTCGTCATCACGGCAAGCATCGCCATCAGGCGCTGGCGACCGGGTAAACCTTCATCGCCTGGCTGGGTTGAAAATAATTCCATAATGGTTCCTTACCGTTGGGCGGCAATCAGTATCAGGTTGTCAGTGCAGCAAATATAGTGATACTTAAAGACAGGCGGAAGACGCATGATATGCACTAAATAGTTGCACCAAACGCCATATCTCTTTACAGGATGCCAGAATGAACGAACCCGATCTGAATTTGCTGCTTGCGCTGGATACCTTTCTGGCTGAGGGCAGCGTGGCCGGCGCTGCCCGGCGCCTGGGGTTAAGCTCATCGGCGATGAGCCGTACGCTCAGTCGCCTGCGGGCTGCAACCGGCGATCCTCTTCTGGTCAGAGCGGGAAGAAATATGGTGCTGACGCCCTATGCCGAAGCGATTCGTGACCGGGCGAGAAACGCCGCGCTTGAGGCTCGCGCCTTACTGAGCCCCTCCACGGCAGAGCTGTCCCTTTCCACGCTGGAGTGCGTGTTTATTATCAGAGCCAATGACGGCTTTATCGAGGCATTTGCACC
The DNA here is from genome assembly GCF_013386425.1 of Cedecea sp. P7760. Taxonomy (NCBI): domain Bacteria; kingdom Pseudomonadati; phylum Pseudomonadota; class Gammaproteobacteria; order Enterobacterales; family Enterobacteriaceae; genus Cedecea; species Cedecea sp. P7760. The sequence continues at coordinate 49,218 of NZ_JACARU010000013.1, forward strand.
GTCGCTGATCGCCGCTGCCGCAGCACAAGCGCCGGGAGTTCAGCTGTGTTTTACGTCGAAGCCAGAAAAAGGGCCCCGGCATCTGCGCGAAGGCCTGGTCGACCTTGAAATCGGCGTTGTGGGTGAAATGGGCCCGGAAATACGGCTGCAGGCGTTGTTTCGCGATCGTTTTGTCGGCGTGGTTCGGGCCGGTCATCCTCTTGCCGGGATACCGGAAGTCACCGTAGAACAGTATCTTTCGTATGGGCATGTGGTTGCTTCCCGTCGCATACGCTCAACGCCCGGGCCCGTAGATGATGCGCTGGCTAAAAGGGGACTGACGCGAAAAATTGCCGCCGTAGTGCCGGGGTTTCCGGCGTCGTTAAAGGTGGCGCAGGCATCCGATCTGATTGCCCTGGTGCCATCTTCTTTCCTGCTTAATCAATCTGTTAGTGAGGTTGAGGGAGACAATGCCAGGCTGGCAATGTTCGAGCTGCCGGTGGATACGAGAACCATCACCGTTTCTCAAATGTGGCACCCGCGCTCAGAAGCTGACCTCGCACACCGCTGGCTGCGGCACCTTATCCTGGACGTATGCCGCACCCTGGTGCCTTAGTTGACACGCTGCAACCAGGAATTTTCTGCGTTTCGGGTAATCTCGGTTCTGTCGATATGCTATACTCCAGCCTATCTAACAAGTGGGATTTTTCAAGGGATTACACCATCTTGTCGCTGCTAAAATACATCAACACCATTATCCTGATCGTTATTCTGACAACGTTGATTTTTGCCGGGTTTGTATTTCGGGAATACCGGGATCTGAAAAGCTACATGGGGTACATTGCAGAAAACGGAAAATCCGCGCTGTTTCATGAAGAGTATATTAACCAGAACACGGCTTTTCGGCTGTCTCGTGCTTTCTCCTCTGCGCCGTCAGGGATAACAACCGCTGCAAATAAAGATATTGATATTTGTAAATATGCCGAATCATTAAATGGTGTTTATGGTTTAAATCTCGCGGGCCAAAAATTAGCGACACTTAAGGGAACGTTGCAAACTCGCAATCCATCCTGCGCCAGCTGGAAGAACGATGCGGCGTCGTTGATCGTTGGGCAAGAAAACGCCGTCAATGCCGTGTCTAAGTACAGTTTTTCCAACTACAGTGGCTATGTTTTTAACAATATCCGCTACTATATAGATCTGAAAAATAGCTATATTTATATCAATAAGATTGTCGACAGCAAGCATTATACCTTTAATAACTGGCTGGTGAGTGAAAATGGCCGTATAGATATCGACCGTAGCGCGAAGACCATTAATATTGACGGCTCCGCGTTAACCGATCTGCGCCAGGGAGAAAGCATTGTCTCCCATATTTATAAAGATGGGTATACCCACAAAAACATTATCAGCATGATTACGCCGGTATTTCAACGCGAGGAAATAAAAGGGATATTCATTACCGATATTAATATCGACGATCTCGCAACGTCCTTTTATACGGCGGAAAGGCCGCTGTTATGGCGTTTTCTTTCCCTTTACGTTACGGACAATGTTACCGGCGCTAAGATCAGCTTCCACCATCCTGTGCTGAAGTCGTTTACGCCCATTTCTTACGCGGAAAAAATTACCGGCTACTATACGCTGCACATCCAGCTGGACGGGATTTACTTCCTGATCTCTATTCTCTGGTTAGTCGCCCTCTATTTGTTCGGGACCTGGCTACTTTGCCGCTATGCCAAAAAACAGCTCGACCGTAACCGGTCGCTGTCTCACGATAATATGACCGATGCGATGACCGGCCTGTATAACCGTAAAGTGCTGACATCTTCGCTTGAGCAGAAGATTCACGCGCTGCTGAGTAATAACATTGCCGTAACGGTAATTTCTATTGATAGCGACGGGCTGAAGAAGATTAACGATACCCTCGGGCATCACATGGGTGACCGGGCCATACAGTACCTGGGCAGGGCGCTCGCGCAATCCATTCGCAAAAGCGACTACGGCATTCGCCTTGGCGGGGATGAGTTCAGTTTGATTCTGATTGATTACAGCCTGACTAAATCTAACGAAGTTATCACGCGTATTCACGATTACCTTCTAACCATCGATGAAGACAAACTGGTTGGATTTTCTTACGGAAGCTATCAGATGGCAGCCGGTGATACGTTAGAAACCGCGCTTCTTAAGGCGGATGAACTGCTGTATCAGCATAAGCGTAATAAGTATGGGGAAAAGGGCTCCAGCCGATAAAAAAAACCGCTGGTGGATCCCCTCAGCGGCTTTTTAGTGGGCGCGAATTGTCGCCATAGGGATTGTCAGGTGAATGAAAACACTACCATTCATTAATAATCATCACTCTTTCGTCTGAAAGTTTAATTTTAGTCACTTTAGGCGGCAAGGGTTTCGAAAGAATGGTCATTCTCACGTCAAAAGTGCCGTTGACTGAGGCCATTGAAATTTTGAACGGCATCAGAATACTGAGTGCCAGGATGAGTTGTTTCATATTAATACGATTTGTTTACTTTTATTTAAAATCAATGAATTGGTCAAAATTATATCATATATGCTCTCGCGAAGGGAATGTCTGCGGTTTTATCGACCGGTAAGGTCAGCGTCAGGGCAAAAGGTTAAGATAGCGGCGATAATTCTCCTCAATAACGCTCAGCAGGGTGTTATCGTCGCTCTGATGAAGCAGGGCTGAACTCTCCGTACCCATATCCACACTTTCACATAATGGGTAACAGGCCGCCCGCAGCGCAGGTTTGATGGCATTAAAGTATCCCATCGTGGGTACTCTAAACGCGGCGGCAATGTGCAGAGCCGATGAGTCGCAGGTATAGACTTTGCTGGCATGCCGGATAATGGCAATAAAGTCGCGGGTATTTCTTGAACGTGAAGACAAATCGATAAACTGCGGGTGGTCTATCTCGCCGAATCCTGCAACCGGTATACCGTGTCGCTTAAAGAGATGCTCGACAAATTCTACCAGTACGGCATCCGGGATGTTGCGAAGTGGGGTGCTGGCGCGGTAATTGAACAGTACGTAACGGCCTTCCAGAGGGGGAGCTTGCTCCGGCATTTCGTCCCGAAGCCAGCGGTTTGTTTTAATATCATCGGCAACGGATTCAGGGGCAATGCCAAGGTGGCGCAGGAAAAAGTCATGCATTTCCAGAGTGGCGAAATCCTCCCTGAAGAGCTGGTTCCCGGCATCAATGACCGCATCAAATCCCTCAAGCGCAGCAAGCTCCACAGGCATATAGCGCAGTTCATCGATGACGTTACCCGCCAGCCGATAAATCTCTTCCACATAGGCCTGGCAGGTGTGAGGGCGCAGCACCGTCAGGTGAAGTTTTGGGTTGATGGCCTTAATAGCCTGCAACGCCGCAATGCCAATCAGTGAATCGCCCAGCGTGACGCCCATGCCATTGATAATACAAAGCCGCTTAACGTTACGGTAGTCGAGAGAAAAGGGCTGCAAGGCGTAGTTATAAATTCCCGGCTGATGCAGCGCCTGCAGTTGCAGAGTGTTCCGCTGAGTAGGGTACAAGGACTCAAGATCGTAGGAGGCGACGAGCGTTTTCTCGTCCTGAAGCAAACTGCCAGCAAAATTCAGAAGCGATGAGTTCATGGTTTCCCTGAGACATAGCGTAAGCACGCCTCTCACCATAATGAGATTTGGCTGGCTGTCAATTTCCCTTGAGCGTCGTTCTTTTTAGAACAGAGAACCGCCTGTTTGAGTCAGGCATTACCAGGGGATCAGCCCCATTTCATGTAGAGCGCCCAGGATAAGCAGGATAGACATGCAGGCATCAAATGGATTAGGCATCGTGTTTCACCTTTACCGCGCAGCTTTGCTGGTTAAATTATAGTCTATTTTGTTTTCGCCGTCGAAATATCAAACTCGCTAACTCAGCAGCCCGGCACCCACGTTAACGGATAATCCCAGTATCGCCAGGTTGAAGAGAAACGAGATAACCGACTGCAAAAGCGTAATTTTGCGCATCCCGGTGGTTCCCGTCGCCACGTCGGCAGTCTGTGACGCAACGGCGATGGTGAATGAAAAATAAAGAAAATCCCAATATCCGGGATCTTTTGGTTTTTCAGGGAAGATCATCGGCGTGACGTCTTTGCTGCGGTGCAGATAATGATGATGGGCGTAATGCATGGCAAACGAACTGGGCAGTAATGTCCAGGACGCCAGCAGCGTGATTGCGGTCAGAACAATGTGCAACACGAGTGGGGTGCCAGAAAGTGAACGTAACGACGGCAGCTCGCTCAGGATAGCCACAATGCTGGCCATACAGGCAAAGATAACCATGCTTAATACCAGCGCCGCGCTTTGGTCCTGTATTCTGGCAATTCGCTGAATCTCACTCACATCAGTGCGCAGCATGCGAAACCAGATAAACGTCAGGTAGAGCCAGGCCAGGACATTCCAGCTGATTAACAGTCGCTGAAGCGTGCCGAGCTGGGCCGGCAGAACGTAATAACAAACGATCCCGGCAGCAACCGAAATCAATAATCGCAGACGGGCGAAGAGGTGAGTCCTTAGCGAAAAGCTCATGGGATAATTTATTCGACGAGGGTTGGATAAGTTAACTGTAGACGAGGGAAAAGCTAAGGACCTGCTTCTCGCAGATAATCAATTTGCCGGGCGGGCAACCCGTCAACCCGTGCATTATTATTTTGATAATTCGTAATTATTACTTTGAGAATTTCCGCAGCATAAGGTTTAAAAACCATTCTCTTTTCTCCTCAGAACAACCGCTCTCGCTCCCTGAGCGTTTTTTTTCGCACGTCTAATCACAGAAATTCACATCGGCCACCACCTCATTGATTTTTGGCACAAATCTTGGATTTGTTAGCACGATGAGTTTTTCCCGTGAGTGACTTACTGATTTGATAATAAGGGGAACGTTATGTGTGCTTTGCGTTCAGCGTCGCCAGGACGCGTGGATGGAGTGGCAAAGGTCAAAGGAACGGCCATCTACGGCGATGATATTACTTTGCCGGATATGTTATACGGCGTCTGTCGTTATGCGGATATTCCGGCAGGGAAAATAGATCAGCTCGACTTAAGCGAAGCGCTGGCGGTTGAGGGCGTGGTCAAAATTGCCACCTGGCAGGACATCCCCGGCACGCCGGTTGTTGGTGTTATCGTCAAAGATTACCTGCCAATTATTAAGGATGAGGTGGTCTTTCACGGCGACGTTATTGCCGTAGTTGCCGCTACTACCTATGAAGCGGCCTGCACAGCGGCCGACAAAATCCACGTACGCTATACGCCATACGCGCCATTGACCGATGTTGAAGCTGCGCTTGCGCCAGACGCGCGCTGCATTCATCCGGAACGCAGCGACAATATTGCCGCGCATCATCACACCCTCAAAGGTGATGTTGAAAAAGGCTTCGCGCAGTCGCGTCATATCCTCGAGCGCGAATATGAAGTGGGTTTTCAGGAGCATGCTTATATTGAACCCGAGGTGGTGCTAACCTGGCTTGACCCTACCGACGGCAGCCTGATTATTTCTGGCTCGGTGCAAAACCCGCACCGCGTTCGCGGTTTCGTCGCTAAGTTCATGGGCTGCCCGCAAAGCCTGATCAACGTAAAACGCGCCGTTATGGGGGGCTCGTTCGGCGGCAAAGATGATGTTATTGACCATCTGGCCTGCCGTTCGGCTCTGCTGACGCATCTGACCGGGAAACCGGTGAAATTTGCCTACACGCGCGAACAGTCAATTATCGAAAGCTGCAAACGCCATCCATATAAAATGAAATACAAGGTCGGGCTGGACGACAGCGGCCGTATCCAGGCCATTAAAGTTGATATCCTGGCCGACAGCGGTGGCTATGCGGCTTCGTCACCGTTTGTCACCTGGCGTTCGTCAGTGCAGGCCGCAGGCCCATACGCCATCCCAAACGTGCATATCGACGTCACGGCGGTGTACACCAACAACAGTTACACCTCCGCGATGCGCGGCTTCGGTTCTCCGCAGGTGGTTTACGCTCACGAATCACTAATGGATGAGATTGCTGAGTATCTGAAGATGTCGCCTGTCACGGTGCGCGAAATTAACGCCTTACGCCAGGGCGATGCGTCGATTACCGGCCAGGTGTTTGACCAACATACGGTTTCCGCGCATGAAGTGCTGGCAAAGGCTACCGATTCGGCCGAGTTTATGGCGAAACGAAAACATTATCAGGCGCTTAACGAGAAGGGCGGCGTCTACCGTTACGGTATTGGCCTGGCGTTGAGCTATCGCGGGTGCTCGATCGGTGCTGAAGGGGTTGATACCTCAACGGCGCTGATTCAGGTCAACGAAGACGGTAGCGTCAGCCTTTCGACGTCGGTGTCGGAAAACGGACAGGGGCTGCAAACCACGATGACGTTGATTGCCGCCGAAGCGTTTGGCATCGAAATGAGCGAGTTTCATTTTATGGAGCCGCCAACTTCGGTCATCGGCGACGGGGGCTCCACGGCGGCGACGCGCGGAACAATGGTCGGCGGCGGAGCGATTATTGATGCTGCGCAGAAGATCAAACGGCGCATTCTCGGCGTCGTCGGTGAGAGCATCGGGGTAGCTCATCTTGAGGATACGCTGTGGCAGGGCGGCTTTATTATCAACAAACATGATAATAGCCAGCGTATCGACTTCAAATCGGCGGTGAATAAAACTAAGTGGGCCAGCGTGAGCCTGACTGAATACGGTTGGTTTGTGCCGCCGCCCATTCACTGGGATGAAGAAAAAGGCTGTGGCAGCCCGTATTTTACCTGGGTTTACGGCTGCCAGGTGGCCGAGGTGCGGGTGAATATCAGCACCGGTAAAACTGACTTGCTGCATGTTACTGCCGCCCACGATGTCGGCCAGGTTCTTAACCCGGTCGGGTTTGAGGGGCAGGTCTGTGGCGGCGTGGCACAGGGCTTTGGCTATGCTCTGTTAGAGGATTTCAACATTGAGCACGGGCAGGTGAAGTCCGAGAACTTTGACAGCTATCTGCTGCCGACGATCAAAGATATTCCCCCGATTACCGTTATCGGCGTTGAGAACCCGGACAAGGCCGGCCCGCTAGGCGCGAAAGGGATTGGCGAGCCTGCCACGGAGTTAGTCGCCGCGGCCATCAATAACGCGGTGAGCTTTGCGCTGGGGACTCGTTTCAACAAGCTGCCGTTAACCCTGGAGCAGGTGATTCTGGGTTATAACCTGAAAAAACCGGCTCGTCAGAGTGAATTGATGATCGAGCCTGGGAATAAGAAACAGGTATTACGTCTGACGGATGTCACCGTGACGCGGCCTGGAACGCTAAGTGAGGCCCTGGAACTGCTAAAAAGTGACGGTGTCACGGCTATTGCCGGCGGCACGGACGTGATTGTGCAGGGGCGCATGCAAACCCGGGCAATGAAGCTGGTGGATATTTCGCGCCTTAGCGAGCTGACGCAGGTGACCGAAGATACACAATCGCATGAAATTTCTATTGGTGCGGCAGTAACGTTCAACCGCATTACCGAAAATAGGCTGCTTCGAGAACGTTATCCGCTGTTGGTACAGGCTTGCCACACGGTGGGCTCGCACCAGATTCGTAACCGGGCGACCATCGGCGGCAATATCGTCAACGCCGCACCTTGTGGTGATTCCATTCCACCGGCCATCCTCTACGACGGCAGCATTGAGCTGCAGTCTCATCGCGGCGTGCGCCGGATGTCGCTGGGTGAGTTTCTGATCTCGGGGTACAAAACTCAGCGAGAGCCTGATGAGCTATTAACCCGTCTTATTCTGCCGCCGCCGACAAAACCTGACGCTAAAGGCTTTTACCATCAGCTGGGTCGCCGAAACGCGCTGAATATTACTCGTCAAAGCCTGACCATGCTGCTGGAAATTGCCGACGACGGCACGGTGAGCTACTGCCGGCTGGTTGATGGTGCGCTGTTCAGCAAGCCTCAGCGACTTATTGATGTTGAACGCTGCATGCTGGGCCAACGGCTGAACCCGGCCACTATCGACAGTGCCTGCGAGGTACTCGACAAGCTGATTTACGCCGCTATTGGTAAACGCTGGTCTGCGGCCTATAAGCAGCCGGTGTTTATCAGCATGTTCCGCGACATGATGGCGCAAGCGTTAGAAAAATAACCATGAGGACAGGGCGCGAAGGCGTCCTGCAGGGACTGAGCCATGAGCACAATTAAAGTAAAGGTCAACGGCAAGCTGGTTGAAGCCAAAGTGGAGGGCAATATGCGTCTGTTGGATCTGGTCCGCAATACATTGCGGCTGACAGCCACAAAAGAAGGCTGCTCCATTGGGGAATGCGGCGCGTGTACGGTTATTATGGACGGTAACGCGGTCTGCTCCTGCCTGGTACTGGCAGAGCAGTGCGATGAGGCGGAAATCACCACCCTGGAGGGGCTGAACGATAATCCTGTCACGCAGAAATTGCAGGAGGCATTTGTTGAAAAAGGCGGTGTACAGTGCGGCTTTTGTACGCCGGGTGTGCTGGTCAGCACCACCGCGCTGCTGGAAAAAGAACCGCAGCCCAGCGACGAACAGCTTAAAGATGTACTGGAAGGAAATATCTGCCGCTGTACCGGCTATCAGCCTATTCTCGACTCCATTCACCACGCGTTAAAATCCTGAACGAAAGAAAAACGCCGGGCGGTATCACACCGCCCGGCCCACTCCAACGCGACAAGAAGTTCCCCAACGCTTAGCCCACCGCGCTTTCCCGCAGCCGCGCCTTCAATTTGCGATACTCATCCACTACGTACTGCTCGGCGGCCTGTTGGTCAGTAATCGGCTCAACGCGAACGGCGCAATACTTGTACTCCGGCGTTTTGGTTATCGGGCTAAGATTCTCGGTTACCAGTTCATTACAGGCACCAATCCACCATTGGTATGTCATGTAAATTGCGCCTTTATTGGGCCGCTCGCTGACTTTTGCACGGGTGATAATGCGCCCCTTGCGAGAGTTCACCCACACTAGCGCTTCATCAACAATACCCAGCCGTGCGGCATCCAGGGTGTTGATTTGCGCATAGCCTGGCTCATCGGCCAGGGTCGACAGTGCAGAACAGTTGCCGGTCATCGAACGGCAAGAGTAGTGGCCAACCTCACGTACCGTAGAAAGCACCATCGGAAACTCGTCGCTGAGTTTATCGATGGGCGCAACCCAGTCGCAGGTAAAGAACTGCGCCAGGCCGTTCGGCGTCGAAAATGCCTCTTTAAACAGATAAGACGTCCCCAGGTCCGTATCCGACTCATCACGGCATGGCCACTGCAGGTAGCCAAGTTCGCCCATTTTCTCGTAGGTAGCACCGTAGAAATCCGGGCACAGATGCCGCAGCTCATCCCAGATTTCCTGAGTATTGTTGTACTGCATCGGGTAGCCCATCCGGGTGGCAATTTCACTGATAATCTGCCAGTCGGTTTTGAGATCCCACTCTGGCTCCACCGCCTTAAAGAAGCGCTGAAAGCCTCTGTCCGCCGCAGTGTAGACACCTTCATGCTCGCCCCAGGAAGTGGAGGGCAGAATAACATCGGCCGCCGCTGCCGTTTTGGTCATGAAAATATCCTGCACGATGACCAGCTCAAGCGTTTCAAACGCCTTACGTACCGCCGAAAGTTCGGCGTCGGTTTGCAGCGGATCTTCCCCCATAATGTAGGCCGCGCGTACTTCGCCGTGTTCAGCGCGATGCGGCAGTTCACTGATGCGATAGCCCGTATGGGCAGGTAAGCTTTCTACTCCCCATGCCCGGGCAAACTTTTCTCTGTTTTCCGGAACCTTAACGAACTGATAGCCAGGGAAAGTATCAGGTAACGCGCCCATATCGCAGGCGCCCTGAACGTTATTCTGTCCACGCACAGGGTTAACGCCCACGCCCGGTTTACCGAGATTGCCGGTTAAAATAGCCAGGCTTGTTAACGATCTAACTGTTTCAACACCTTGATAAAACTGGGTCACCCCCATTCCCCATAGAATGGTGGCGGACTTAGCCGTGGCGTACAGTCGAGCGCAGGTGCGAATTTCTTGCGCGCTGACTCCGGTAATAGCCTCAACGGATTCCGGCGTATAGCCCGCCACGATTTTACGATATTCATCAAAACCTTCAGAACGCTGGGCAACAAACGCGTTGTCGTAGAGAGCCTCAGCAATAATGACGTGCCCAAGCGCATTAAGGAGCGCAATGTTAGAGCCGTTGTTCAGCGTCAGGTGCATATCCGCGATGCGGGCGGTTTCAATTCGCCGGGGATCGCAGACAATAATCTTAGCGCCGTTGCGTTTAGCATTCAGGACGTGATTTGCCACGATAGGGTGCGAATCTGCCGGGTTATAGCCGAAGATAAACACTAAATCGCTGTTATCAATCTCAGTGATGGCATTGCTCATTGCGCCGTTACCGACCGACTGGTGCAGACCTGCAACCGAAGGGCCGTGTCAGACGCGCGCGCAGCAATCCACGTTATTGGTGCCAATCACCGCCCGGGCGAACTTTTGCATCACGTAATTGGTTTCATTGCCCGTACCTCGGGAAGAACCGGTGGTCTGGATAGCATCCGGACCATACTTTTCTTTAATCTCGGTGAGGCGAGTAGCCACATAATCAAGCGCCTCATCCCAGGGTACGGACTCCAGCTTGCCGCCTCGGCGGCGGCGGATCATTGGGGTTTGCAGGCGCGGCGTCAAAATGCGGGTATCGTGGACAAAGTCCCAGCCGTAATAGCCTTTCAGGCACAGCGTACCCTGGTTATTTTTGCCCATCGCCGCTTCAGCGCGCACGATCTTCCCATTCTCTACCACCAGCTGCAGCTTGCAGCCTGCGGCACAGTATGGGCATACGGTGGTCACTTTTTTCATCATGGCCCTCCAGTTAACGGTAAATCTAAAACAACAGCCCAAAGCTAAAACGGTTGCTGACGCCAAAGGCGATGGCCTGCTGCACGGCGGGAATTGTCATCAATGCCAGCGCCAGCAGGGCGAGTAAGATCCGGCCTGGCATTATTTCCCCACGTTTTGCTGGGGCTGTTGCTCCCTCTGTACTTTGCGTAGCAGGAGCCACATGCGTACCGTGCGCACGGCCATATTGCGTGCTGCGGCGCTAGGCGGAGCCGGATCGGGTTCCAGGGCATCGTGGGAGACTCGGAGTGGTACGCTACCGTTGAGCGTTAAGTTGGCAACAATGGCGGTCAAGGTGCCGATAGTTATCCCGCTGTGTAAAAACAGCTGCATCATGGGAGGGAACTGGCTAAACAGGTTCGGCACCAGCACCGGCATCATGCCGAGGCCAAGCGTTAATGCCACCACCATTCCGTTGTTGTTATTTCGATAGTTGACCTGGCCAAGGGTACGAATGCCGGATACCGCCACCATGCCGAACATCACGATCCCCGCGCCACCAAGCACTGGCTTAGGAATAAGCACCACCAGCGCGGCGAGTTTGGAAAATACGCCCATCAAAATGAGAATTACTCCGGAGACCGATACCACAAAACGGCTACGTACGCCGGTTAAGCCGATAAGCCCGACGTTCTGGGCAAAGGCTGCGTAAGGAAAGAGGTTGAAGAAGCCGCAGATTGTAGTAGCTAAGCCGCAGGTATTAAGGCCGTTGCGTAGCATGCCTGAGTCCACTTTCTTACCGACAATGTCGCCGGTGGCCATCATGGAAGACATGGTTTCAACCATAACTACCACCATGACCATCGACAGCAGGGCAACCGGCACAATATGGAATTCCGGGCGCGCAAACTGCATCAGCTGTGGAAAGTGAATCCACGGGGTGACGTTAACCAGATGGAAATCGAGCGGCTTAAAAAAGCTCCATAAAATTGTGCCAATGATCAGCCCCACGAGCACGGCGGTATTTTTTACAACGCCGGTTGCGAAGGTATAAAGATTAAGAATGATGATTAGCGTAATAGCGGCCATCAGCAGTGAAAAAAGATCTCCAAACCCGTTCATGTTGCTGTTGCCGCCGCCAATCCAGCCACCGGCAACGGGCATAATCGACAGGCCAATCAGGGTAACAATGCCGCCCATGACGACTTTGGGGAAGAAGCGTAAAAGACGGCTTATCCACGGAGCACAGCATAAAATAAAGATCCCGGAGACGATAACCGAGCCTGAAATAGTGCCGATTCCGTACTCTTTTCCGATCAGCACCATTGGAATCAGTGCGGCAAAGGTACACCCCTGAATTAACGGTAATCGACAGCCCAGCCAGGGGCGAATTCCTAACGATTGCACGATAGTGGCAGCCCCGCAGATAAACAGATCGGCGCTTATCAGCAAGATAATATGTTCAGCGGGTAAACCGACGGCATTACCGACCACTAATGGCACGGCCACGGCACCGGCGTACATCACCAGTACGTGCTGCAGGCCATAAAGAACCATTTGTGTAATAGGTAGAACCTCATCGACCGGCTCGGTTGATGCCGTAGCGTTTGAGGCAGGAATGGCAGAGTCTTTCATGAAGTAATTATCTCCTGTACGACTTCGGCTCTCGTTCGTATAGGCGGAGAGGAAGTTACGATTCGAAGGCAGATGCCTCCCTGAGCTGATGTCGCCATCAGCAAATTGCGCACACGACGTTATCTATGCGTAAGCTGTGCCAAAAATGCAGGGTTTGGTTGCAGATGAATATATTTGTGAATTAAATCACGGCGGGTGAGCTATAAAAGATGGGCAGGCAATGAGGGATAAACACAGGCGACGCGTGGAATATCACATTGAGATAATTTATCTCTCATATTGGTAGTCAGTTAATATCGTGGCGATAATCTAAAGAGTACGGGGGGATCTCAATATACTGATTTTTTTGTTGTTAATCATTTTGTTGACTCATCTCTCAAAAATAAATCCATTCTTCTTAAAAGCAACAAATGCGTCTGAAAATTGCATCGTATCCCTTGAGATATTTATTGAATAATAAAAGGGAAGCAAATGAACAGATTTATTGTTGCCGATACCACGAGCTGTATTGGCTGCCATGCCTGCGAGGTTGCCTGCGTGACGGCTCATCACCAGGACAGATGGCCGTTGAAGCGGGCGGATTTTCAGCCGCGGATCCACGTTGTTTTCCACCGTAAAGAGAGCAATGCGACAACCTGTCACCACTGTAACGATGCGCCATGTGCCGCATCCTGCCCAACCGACGCGCTCTCTTTTGCTAATAACAGCATTCAATTAAAGCAAGAGAAATGCATTGGCTGTAAGAGTTGCGCGATCGCCTGTCCCTTTGGCGCCATCGAGATGGTGTCTGCCGATGACAGCGCCCCGCAGCTGGCGCAAAAATGTGACTTGTGCAGCGAACATCCCACAGGAAAACCTGCCTGCGTCAGCGTTTGTCCAACACAAGCGCTGCGCCTGATGGACGATGCCGAATTAGAAAACCTACGCAGTAAGCGGCAAATCCGAAGCGTACAAGGGCAGGCGGCGCAGGTTCGTCAACCTGGTCGCCGGGAAACATTTATCAGCAAACCACCTCGCGTGGGAGCAAAAAAAGTAGAAGCCGGCATTCGCAAAACGCAATTCGAAGAGATCTATTACGGGCTTGGCAGTCGTGATGCTGAGTATGAAAGCGAGCGCTGCCTGCACTGCGCACAAAAAGCCTGGTGTAACTGGACATGCCCGCTGCATAACTCTATTCCCGACTTCATCAGGCTCGTAAATGAAGAGAAGATTATCGAGGCGGCTGAATTGTGCCATCAAACAAGTTCTTTGCCGGAAATCTGTGGCCGCGTTTGCCCGCAGGATCGCCTGTGCGAAGGGGCTTGTACGCTGAAAAATGAGGGTGGCTCGGTGACCATTGGCAACCTGGAGCGCTATATCACCGACACCGCGCTGGCGTCGGGCTGGCGACCTCAGATAAGTGATATTGTGCCGCGTAAAGAACGTGTGGCGATTGTCGGTGCGGGTCCTGCCGGGCTGGGATGTGCTGATATTTTGGCTCGCGCTGGCGTTCAGGTTGATGTCTTTGACAAACATCCAGAAATTGGAGGATTACTCACTTTCGGTATTCCACCGTTCAAACTGGACAAAGGTATTCTGGGCGTCAGACGAAGCATTTTCAGTGAAATGGGCATCCGTTTTCACCTTAATCATGAAGTGGGGCGCGATGTGCAGTTTAACGACCTGATGGTGAACTATGACGCGGTATTCCTTGGCGTAGGTACCTACGGCCTTATGGCGGCGGGACTGGAGGGTGAAGATGCTCCCGGCGTAATTCAGGCGTTGCCATTTCTCATTGCCAGCACTCGCGAAGTGATGGGGCTGGAGGAGAACGAGGAATACCCGATGATCAACATTAAAGATAAACACGTTGTGGTGCTTGGCGGTGGAGATACCGCAATGGACTGCCTGCGTACTGCAATACGCCGTGGGGCTGCGAGCGTCACCTGCGCCTACCGTCGCGATGAGCTGAGCATGCCGGGCTCGAAAAAAGAGGTAGTTAACGCCAGAGAAGAAGGCGTTGAGTTCCAGTTTAACGTGCAGCCTCAATACATCCAGCGCGATCGCAAAGGCAAGGTAACGGCGATCGGCATGATCCGTACCGAGATGGGTGACCCGGGTCCTGATGGCCGCCGTCGTCCACGGCCTGTGGCGGGTTCCGACTTTGAGCTACCCGTTGACGTACTCATTATGGCATTCGGTTTTCAGGCGCATGATATGCCGTGGCTGCGTGGTCACGGCGTGCAGCTTGACCGTTGGGGGCAGATTTGCACCGGCGGGAAAGGGCGCGGCACAACGCAAACCAGTAATGACAAAATCTATGCTGGTGGCGATGCGGTACATGGCGCGGACCTGGTGGTCACGGCGATGGTTGCCGGCCGGCAGGCGGCCAGTGAAATGCTGGCGCTGTTTAAGGGCAAGGAGGGAGCATGACCAGCTTTATTCTGGCCGATTCGGCATCCTGTATTGGCTGCCGTACCTGTGAGATCGCCTGCGCTATGGAGCACGTTACTGAGGACGCGGCGTTTCGGCCGCGACTCAAAGTGCTACGCCTCGATACCGTAAGCGTGCCGGTGATGTGCCATCAATGTGAAAATGCCCCCTGTGTAAGCGCCTGTCCGGTGATGGCGTTAACGATGGGAAGTGAGCGTGTCGAAGCCGAAGATTCACGCTGTATTGGCTGCCAAAGCTGTGTGGTGGCGTGTCCGTTCGGGGTAATCAGCGTGGGCGTTAATCCCGAGCAAAAGACGGCAACTATAGTCAAGTGCGACCTGTGCAACGGCCGCGAGCGTGGCCCGGCGTGCATTGATGTTTGTCCGACATCGGCATTAAGTAAGATGGGGGAGCAGCAACTGAGGGAAATGCAAAAGCAGCGCGAGTGTGCTACGGCGAGTCTGTTTCTTCGGTAGTGAGTTATGCCCGGAACAATATCCGTTCCGGGCGCATGATCCGGCACCTTAGGCACCGGGTAAATAACGCTTAATCAAGGCAGGGAGTCCATTCGCCGCCACATTTTCGCCGCCACTTTTTGTGCTTCAGCAAAAACAGGTGCGCAGTCAAACATGAACTGTCGGTCCTCATACACCATCTCACCGTTAACCATCACGCTGTGGACATGGTTTGAGCCCATGCCAAAGGCAATATGCCCGGCGATGTTTTCTGCGATGAGCGGCGTTGGTGGCAGGTAATCGATAATCGTCAGGTCGGCCTTGTAGCCAGCCTCAATGCGGCCAAATTTGGCGTTGAAGTTGCGGCTGAGCAGGGCGTTACCGTTGCTGAGGGCACGGGCAAAACTGTCTGGCCAAAGAGGGCCGCCGGCATCGCGATGTTTGAAGAAGGCAAATTTCATCTCCTCAAACATATCTGAACCAATACCATCCGTACCCAATGCCAGATTCCGCCAGGCGCCAAGCTTTTGGTTGTAGCCCACATGGTTGTTCATATTAGAGCGTGCGTTGTGTACCAGGAAGCCATCACACTCATTGAGTAGCGCGATGTCGGCATCGGAAAGATAGAGGCCGTGCGCGACCAGCGTTTTACTGTTAAGCAGATCATATTCGGCCAGCCGTACCAGTAAATCTTTTCCGTAATGATGGTGACTATGGGACACGTCATAACGGTCTTCCGCCGCGTGAATATGTAACCCGCGGCCGGTTGCTTTTATGGCCTCACCAAGCATCGAAAGCCCCTCATTACTGAGGGTGAACGGGGCATGTGCGCCAATATGTGCTTCGACCAGATAGGGCTCAAGTCCTGCCTCACGCGCCCGGTCAATCTCACATGCAAAACGCATGTTCTCCTCCACGCCTGCCTGCAGCTCTTGCGAGCCGCCGTTGCGGTCAGTGGTTTCAAAACAGGTCATGCCGCGTAATCCTGTCTTCAGAAAGGCATTGCGCAGTTGGCTGAGAGATCCGGCGATATAGTCAGGTGATGCATGATGGTCTATTACCGCCGTGCAGCCACTGCGAATTGCTTCGAGGGCGCAAATCAGCCCGCTGTAGTATAGCGACTCCTCATCTAACGCACGGTCCAGCCGCCACCACAGGTTTTTCAGCGTCGAGATAAAGTCCGGGCTGGGGGCAATATTTGCCTGAATACCACGCGATAATCCTGAATAGAAGTGGTTATGGGAACAGACCATTCCCGGCATCACTAAGCGACCATGCATGTCTTTAATATTGGCCTGTGGAAATGTACTCCTGAGGTTGCTCCCTACGGCGATAATTTCATCGTTTTCGATGGCGATGTCGATATTCTCACGCACCATCGCCGGATAAATCTGTGCAGCTGTGGCGTTTTTCAGAATTAAGATACTCATGCTTCAACGACTCCCAGCAGGTAATGATGGTGACGGTGGATGTGGCTGATGATGCGGCACATATCATCCAACTGAGGCGGTATCCTGGTAAACTGCCCTCGTTCATCAAGAGTTAACAGCCAGGTCCGTTCCTCCTGGCGGATATGTACGCGGTTGCCTTCAACCAGGAACCCCGGATTGCTGCTGTTGTTGAAGTCCTGAGGCAGGCTAAAGACGGTAATTTTGTCTTTGTATGGCTTGCCTTGCCACGGACAGAACTGAGCGCAGTTGCCGCATTCGTTGCAGTAAGCATCGAGGTGTAGAGTTTGATACCTGTTCTGGAAGCCGGGTACGGCAATAGAAACATTGGCGCGGTTCGGGCAAACGTCGACACATTTGCTGCACACATAATTACATTCCAGGCAGCGTGCAGCCTCCTGGGCGGCAAAGGCATCGCGGTCGTCTTTATCCGCCTGCGCCACGACGATGGTGCCTTTGCGACGATAGACTTCCGCAGGATCGACGTTATTCCAGCGCTTTTCACCGTGATGGCTGCGAATGTTCTCCCGGGCCAGAATGGTGTCGGTGGCGCGACGAGCATTGCCGATGGCGGAAACAATGGAGGAAGGGCCGCGCTGGACGTCGCCAATCAGGAATACGCCAGAATGACGAGTTTCACCGTCGGCGTTAACTTCTGGCCAGCCGTGTTCATCCAGCGGAATGCCCATCGCAGCCAGCGCTTCGCCGTCCTGCTGTTCGCCTATGGCAGTAATCAACGTGTCGACCTGCAGGGTACAGGTTTCTTCGGTTTCAACCGGGCGACGGCGACCTTTGTCGTCCATTTCACCCAAAGCCATAATGCGCACGGTCAGCGTGCCGTCGGCGTCGAACTGTTCCGGGCTATTGAGGAACCGGAACGCTACGCCATCATGTACCGCTTCTTCGTACTCTTCGCGCCACGCGGGCATCTCTTGCTGAGAGCGGCGGTAAATCACGGTCGCTTTTTCTACGCCGGGTACGCGGAGCGCAGCACGGGCACAGTCCATCGCGGTATTCCCGGCGCCAACGACAGCGACATGTTTGCCGAGATGGAGGTTATCTCCACGGTTAAATTCACGCAGGAACTGAAGCGACTTATGCACGTTCTGGTTATCGCCGTGTAGCTTCACGCCGCTGTTTTTATCGGTTCCTGTGCCGATCAGTACGTAGCGGAACCCCTGTTGTTGAAGCTTTTCGACACTCAGCTGTGGGTCGCATCCGTAAACGATGTTAACGCCGTGGTTCACAACAAAATCAATATCCTGCTGGATTAGTTCGCCGGGAATACGGAATTGCGGAATGATATTACGTACTACGCCACCGGCATTAGTTTCCCTCTCAAATAACGTGACACTGTAACCTGAGCGGGCGAGGAAGTACCCCGCGGCCAGCCCAGCCGGGCCCGCCCCAATCACCGCCACCGGGTGCCGCATCCCGGAGCCCGCAGGTTTATGCCAGCGCTGCCGGTATTCATTCCAGCCTTTTTCGAGGGCGATTTTTTTCATCTCGCGGATGTTCAGTGCGCTATCGTAATCCAGGCGGGTACAGTTGTACTGGCACTGGTGATCGCAAATATGGCCGGTGATCGCCGGCAGCGCGTTACGCTGGTAGATAAGCTCCAGGGCATCGGCATAACGCTGTTCACCCATCAGCCGAATGTATTCCGGAATGTCCTGCTTGATGGCGCAGGCGGTAACGCAGGGGGCGACATAACAGTCGGTCACCGGTAATTTTTCGCCCACGTCAATGCGGTCGTCCGGTTTCCACTGTTTCTGGGTATACGCCATGCTAACGGCTTTCTCTGCCAGCGCATTCAGTCGGACAACATCAACCTGCGTCATATCCCAGCCATCGGACTGCTCCAGCTCACGCAGGCACTCGCTCAGGCGCAGATAACCGCCCGGTTTAAGCAGATCCGTTGCCATTGTGATGGGGCGAATACCGGTTTCGAAAATTTCGCGGATATTAAGCTGGCTTGCCCCCCCGGAATAGGAAATAGGCAGTTTGCCGTCAAATTCGCGGGAAAGCAGGGCAGCGACGTTGATAGAGAGTGGGAACAGGGCTCGCCCGGACATATACATTTCATCGCCCGGCAGCGCGCCTTTGTTATTCACCGTGCCCAGCGTGTTGGTCAGCTTCACGCCGAAGCCAAGGTTCTTCGTTTTCGCTAACTGCATCAGGCGTTGCAGCATCTCCAGCGCCTGGCCAATTTTCAGGTCATGATCAAACGATTCTTCATTAAGGCCAATGTAATCAAAGCCGCAGCTATCGAGGATTTCACGCACACGTGGATAGCCCAGCAGCGTTGGGTTGAGCTTCACAAAGGTATTAAGCTGTTTGTCTTCCAGCATATAGCGGCAAATCGCTTCGATTTCGTCCGGCGGGCAACCGTGCATTGTCGATAGCGTAACGCCATGAACCATATCTGCCGGGATACACTGGCTCAGCGTCTTTAGTTCAGGGTGCGGATAACGGGCGCAGAAGTCGGTATTGTGCAGCCAACGGTTGAGCGTTTCACGGTATTGCTCAAATTTTGGATGGCCGGCGGCGTTCATCATGTTATCGATAAACTGCTGCATCGCAGGTTGTTTAATGCCGTCCAGGTTGTAGCCGACGCTCATATTGAAAATAAACGATTTACCTTCTTTCACCGGCGTTAGCGGCAGCACTTTCTCCAGCAGATGCAGGATAAACCAGGCTTTCAGATATTCATCCCACGCCTTCAGAAGCGTGAATTCCGTCGACCATTCGGTGTTAAAGCATTCATCTTCCGCATCGATACAAGGTTTTTCCAGTTCCAGCCGGTCGAGGATTTGAACCGTTTTCAGCTCAATAAACCTCCCGCCGGTCAGCCAGGCGGTAATAATATTTTGCGCCAGCTGAGTGTGCGGCCCGGCAGCCGGGCCAACAGGGGTTACGCACGTCTCGCCAAAAACACTCAGGCGCTGTTGGCTGGCGGGGGAATAAAACTGCTGTTCTGGAATACCGAAGATAGACCGGTGATTGTGGTATTCATCAAAAATGCGCGTCAATAAATCCTCAAACGGAACGGGGCGCATGATATCTCCCATAATCCTCTCCTTAGGCTGACCTGTTAAATCGAATAAGCCGGAGAACCGGCGGTTAGGGAGAGGAGTAGCAACAATCACACCAGGTATTTTTTATATGATTGAGACGGCAAAATATTGTGAGTGAGATCTAATGTTGTTTGGGGTTTGTGAACCAGAGCGGGGCGCGGAAATACGAATTAAAATCACTTAATAAAATCTTTTTCCCCTGTTTATCAAAAACAATATTTACCTATCAATATGATAATTTCACTGACGGTTGGGGGGCTTTTGATAATGCTGCAGGCGGCTGAAGTCTTCTGGTGTGTCGACATCAAAAATAATTTCAGGATAATCCAGCGCTATAATTTTATGCTTGTTAGTCAGCAGGGCGCAGCGAACTGACTGCCCGCTATAGTGTTGTAAACATTTCTGCAAAACATCACGTTTCGACAGAATTGGGTGGCCCGGCGTCCCCTGATACTGAGGCAGTAATGCGCCATTAATTCGTTGTTCCCACAGTGAGTTGAATACATCCCAATGCAGGCAGGGTAAATCTCCGTGACTAATAAAACAATAATCTGCCGCGGCCTTATTTACGCCCGCGGACACCGATGAAAAAAGCCCTTGTTGATAATCTGGATTATGAACAAGGGTAATGCCGGGTTGTCGAAAATATCGAGCTTCAAGCTCTTCATGGCGATGACCTGTCACCAGAATGATATGCGAACAAAATTGCTGCGCATTTTTAATGCTTGCGTCAAGTATTGTGCCACTGTGCCAGGGTAACATCATTTTCCATTGGCCCATGCGTGAAGAAAGGCCTGCAGCAGGAATAATACAGTCGACTTGTTTCATATCCCCTTCAACATTATGGAGTCGTCAAAACACAATGGAAAATATACCTCATGCAGGCGTACTTTTTTTTGATTTAAACGTCACCGTCGGCCCGTTGCTAATTTCTGCCGTTGGGGCGGGAGGGAAAACCAGTACTTTATTATGGCTGGCGAGGGTATTGCAGCAGGCAGGGCGACGAGTTCTGCTAACAACCACCACTCATATGTTCCTGCCGCGGCACCTGCCGGTTACCTTCTGTCGCGATCCCCTGGCTTTACCCGCAGAGGTATGGCAAAGCCCTCTGCAAGCTTGTTTTTCAGCCTGGTTACCGAACGTGGGCAAGGTCAAAGGTTTTACGCCCGCGCAGCTTGATGCCTTGCTGGCTGCAGGTAATGTTGACGTTGTGCTGGTAGAAGCGGACGGTGCTCACGGTTTTGCCATAAAAGCGCCAAATGAGCATGAACCTTGCATCCCATTATCCTGTTGTTGCGTAGTTGCTATCACGGGCGCTGGTATGCTTGGAAAAGCCCTTGGGCCAGCGACAGTGCATCGCTGGCCCTTTTTTTCCCGCATAACCGGTTCCTCCGAGGGTGACAGGCTGAATTGGCCTATGCTGCATCGCCTGATTCAACATCCACAGGGCGCGTTCAAAGGAACACCGCCGGGTTGTCGACGCATCTGGCTGCTTAACCAACTTTCTCAAAATGAGAATTTACAGGAAGGTGATCTGTTGACAGGCGGTGCGGTAGACGTGATATGGGCCGGGTCGGTACAGGAGAACCAGGCCATTACGCGCAGACGAGTGAGAAAGTGACTCCATTTCGGGGTAATGAAAGGATATCCATTTGAGGTTGTTATGAATATTTTCTCAGAAGCTGCAAGACTGGAAGAACAAAACCGTCCCTTTGCTTTGGCTCAGATTGTCGATAGCAGAGGCTCCACGCCACGGCATTCCGCTCAAATGCTGATCCTCGATGATGGCAGTATCCTGGGAACTATCGGAGGCGGCATGGTGGAGCGCAGGGTCATTGATGAAGCGCTTGAAGCAATAAATGAAAAAGCTTCGAGAATGTTTCATGGCCGTATGGTGAGAAACGGCAACGACGCCGTGGGCTCTGACTGCGGCGGTGCGATGTCGGTATATATCAGCGTTCACGGCCTGCGCCCGCGGCTGGTACTTATTGGCGCAGGGCACGTTAACCGTGCAGTCGCCCAAAGTGCCGCACTGCTGGGATTTGAAATCTCAGTGGCGGATATCTATCCGGAAAGTCTTAACCCCGCATTTTTTCCGCCGCTAACGCAGCTACTGCATGCGGACACCTTCAGTGCTGCGGTCGAAAAACTGGCAATTCGCCCCGATAATTTTGTGCTGATTGCCACCAATAATAAAGATCGTGAAGCCTTAGACCGGCTTATAGCGCTGCCAGGTGCCTGGCTGGGGCTGCTGGCGAGCCAACGTAAGGTGCAGGTCTTTTTGCGCCAGCTGCGTGAAAACGGCGTGGCGGAAGAGAAAATTGCCCGATTACATGCCCCGGTGGGCTATAACATTGGCGCAGAAACGCCGAATGAGATTGCCATAAGCGTGCTGGCCGAGATTTTACAGTTTAAAAACAAGGCTCCAGGCGGGCTGATGATGAGCACGGAAATACCGTCCCGGCCGCTGCGGGTTGCGATCCGTGGCGCTGGCGATATCGCCACCGGTGTGGCGCTGCGACTATGGCACGCGGGCTTTAAGGTCATCATGCTGGAAGTTGAAAAACCCACGGTTATCCGCCGTACCGTTGCGTTTGCTCAGGCGGTATTTGACGGTGAAATGACGGTTGAAGGGGTAAAAGCGAAACGTGTCTCCACGGCGCAGGAAGCGCTGCGGCTTGCGGATAATGGCGAGATTCCGGTGCTTGTCGACCCGCTATGCGAATCCCTTCAGGAACTGCAGCCAGGCTGTGTGGTGGATGCTATCCTGGCGAAAGAAAACCTGGGCACGCACCGGGAACTGGCGCCGGCGGTTATCGCGCTTGGTCCTGGCTTTAACGCCGGGCAGGACTGCCACGCAGTGATTGAAACGAATCGCGGTCACTGGCTGGGGAAGGTCATATATGAGGGCCGGTCGCAGGAAAATACTGGCGTACCGGGGAATATCATGGGGCACACCTCAAGGCGGGTGATTCGCTCGCCGGGTGCGGGCGTAATGTGTTCCCGAGTGCAGCTGGGGGATATTGTCAGTGAAGGTGAGGTGATTGCTACCGTAGGCGATGTAGAGATCCTGGCACCGTTAAGCGGCATGGTTCGAGGCTTATTGAACGACGGGCTGGTGGTGGATACCGGTTTTAAGATCAGTGATATCGATCCTCGGGGCGAGAAAGCGGATTACACCAGCGTGTCGGATAAAGCCCGTGCAATAGGCGGTGGGGTGCTTGAGGCATTGATGACCTTAATGAATCAAAACGTGAAGAAGAATAAAACGTTACTGACGATGGCCTGATCTCGCTTTGTTAATTTGGCCGACACGATGTGTAATGTGTGGGCCAGATTAGTTAACCTACCCCTGAATGACGGTCCCTGTTTTACCCTCAATACCTTCTTTTGCTTTGCTCAATACGGTGATCAGCGCTTTGCGACCAGGGCGTGAACGGGCAAAAGAAGCGGCGGCCTCCACCTTCGGCAACATTGAACCTTTGGCGAAATGGCCTGCAGCAATAAATCGCTCGGCATCGCTCAGCGACAAATTATCCAGCCACTGTTCGTTTGGCTTACCGAAGTTGATGGCCACTTTTTCCACCGCCGTAAGGATTATCAGCATATCTGCGTCAATCATCGCCGCCAGCCTGGCACTGGCCCAGTCTTTGTCGATAACCGCGCTAGCGCCCCGCAGATGGTTACCTTCGCGGATCACCGGGATCCCGCCGCCGCCGGCGGTGATCACTACGTGGCAGGCATCCATCATCGCTTTAACCGTTTCTTTTTCAATGATATCAATCGGTTTTGGCGAGGCGACGACCCGGCGGTAGCCACGTCCGGCATCTTCTTTCAGCACATACCCCTTAAGGGAAAGCTGCTCGGCCTCTTCCTTGTTGAAAAACGAACCGATAGGTTTGGTTGGATTATTGAACGCGGGATCGTTGGCGTCCACTTCCACCTGAGTAATCAGCGTCGCCACGGGAATATGCATATTGCGAGACAGTAACTCTTCACGCAGAGCGTTTTGGAGATCGTAACCAATGTAACCCTGGCTGAGTGCCACACAGACCGACATCGGCAGCATTGGCGTATGTGCATCGGTTTTGGCGGCAGCTTCGAAGGCCAGGTTAATCATCCCTACCTGCGGCCCATTGCCGTGGGTGACGACGACCTGATGGCCTTGAGCAATCAGGTCGACGATAGCTTGCGATGTTTGTTTTACGGCCTGCATTTGCCCGGCCAGATCCTCGCCTAAGGCGTTGCCGCCGAGGGCGAGCACAATTCTTTTACTCATGGATTCCTCACTTTAGGATGCATTGCCGCGCATTGGTAAATGGGCGGCGGAAAAGGGGGCTCGGCGGATAAAACGCCCCTGACCTGCGATGCCGGTGAAGCTGCCGTTATTAAAAATTATCCGACCGTGAGACAAAGTCTGGCGAATAGAGCCCTGACAGACAAAGCCTTCCCACGGTGAATAATCTGCGTTGTCGTGCAGCATTTCGTGGCGAATGGTCGTGGTTCGACGCGGATCGATAATCACCACATCGCCATCGGCTCCGGGAGCAAGTCGACCTTTTTGCGGCCACAGGCCAAAGAGTTTTGCCGGGTTAGCGCTGGTGAGCGAGACAAAATGCTCAGGCGTTATTCGCCCGGTCATCACGCCGTGCGAAAACAGCAGCAGCAGGCGGTTTTCTACGCCCGGCAGGCCATTCGGACAGCGGCTAAAATCACCGCCGGAAAGATGCAGCCGCTGCGCCATAGAAAACGCACAGTGGTCGGTCGCCAGCACGTCAATTTGACCGTCGGCAATGCCGCACCACAGCGCATCGTTATTGCTGGCATTACGCAGTGGTGGGCTGAGCAGATACTTCAACGCATCTTCACGTTCGTAGCAGCGGTCATCCAGCAGGAGGTACTGCGGGCAGGTTTCGACCCACACCGGCTGGTGGCGCGAACGGGCAAGACGCAGATATTCCAGCCCCAGACCGTTAGAGAGATGCACGATATACAGCGGTGCATTACCCGCGAGCTGGGCGAGATTGATCATGCGGGCAATGGCTTCCGCTTCACATTCTAACGGACGGCTAAGAGCGTGATAGCGGGGGGCGGTGTTACCTGCTGCTAAAAACTCAGCGCGTTTGCGGGCTATTGCGGCATCATTTTCAGGGTGAACGGTGGCCAGAGCTCCGGCGCGATGCAGATGCCGCAACGCCTGGAGTACTTCATCATCGTTGAGTTTGTACTGGTAGGTGAGATAGAGCTTAAAGCTGCTGATCCCCGCTTCAACCATCATTGGAATTTCATCGAGGATGGCGTGGTTAATATGCTGAATCACACCGTGAAAGCTGTAATCGATAACCGCTTTGTAGGCTGCGTAACCATGGTAGGTTTCAAGCTGATGGCGCAACCTGCAGCCCACCGGACCAAAGCCCATATGATCAACAATAGTGGTCGTGCCACCGCAGGCCGCTGCGCGAGTGCCGGTAAAGAAGTCGTCGCAGCTGCGGGCCAGCCCGGTATCAATATTGAAGTGAGTGTGAACATCAACGCCGCCGGGCATCACATAACATCCGCTGGCATCGATAATTTCGCAGGGCTGCTCCACGGTGATTTCGTCTATATCATCGGCAAGCTGGCTGACCAGGCCATTCTCAATCAGGAGGTCCTGTTTTGCCTGGCCGTCAGCGTTGACCACAATGCCGTTTTTAATCAATACGCGCATAGAGAACTCCAGACTCCCGCCGCGAACGACGGGAGGAATGACGGGGCAGAGCTACTCGGTTGCCAGCCAGCTCAGAGGGATGGAGGCATACATCGCAGCACAGGTCACCAGATGTGATTTCCAGGTTTTTTCATTTGGCGCATGGGCTTCAGGCTCTTTGCCAGGGCCAAAACCGATGACCGGAATACCGTGGCGGCCCATGATAGACACGCCGTTGGTGGAGAATGTCCATTTATCAACCACCGGCGCTTTGCCGAACAGACCTTCGTAGGCATTGCTCAACGCCCGGACGGTGAAGTGGTTTTCTTCGACTTTCCAGGTTGGGAAGTAGCATTCGGTTGGGTACACAAGGCCAGTCCATGACGGGCGATCGTAGTGATACATCGACACGGCTGCCCCCGCGTTTTGTACCGCCGGCAGGGCGCGTATTTCTTCCAGCGCCCCTTCCCATGTTTCCCCCCATGTCAGACGACGGTCGATAGACACCGCACAGCTGTCAGCCACCGCACAACGACTTGGGGAGGTAAAGAAAATTTCGGAAACGGTCAGGGTACCTTTGCCGAGGAACTCGTCATTACCCAGATTCTGTGAAAGCCCCTGCAACTCGTTAAGGATTGGGCCCATTTTGAAAATGGCATTATCACCGCGTTCTGGCGCAGAGCCGTGGCAGCTGACGCCCTGGACATCGACGCGAATTTCCATACGCCCGCGATGCCCGCGATAGATTTGACAGTCGGTTGGCTCGGTACTGACGACAAATTCCGGGCGGATACCGGACTGTTCAATGATGTACTGCCAGCACAGGCCGTCGCAGTCTTCTTCCTGCACCGTGCCGGTAACCAGCAGTGTATATTCGTCTTCCAGACCGAGATCTTTGATGATTTTCCCGGCATAAACCATCGATGCCATTCCGCCTTCCTGGTCAGACGCGCCGCGACCTCCAATCAGCTCATCGGTTTCCATCCCCTGATACGGATCAAAGCTCCAGTTTTTGACGTTGCCGATACCTACGGTATCAATATGCGCATCCATTGCCACCAGGCGCGGGCCGTGACCGATATAGCCCAGCACGTTGCCCATTGGGTCAATTTCTACTTTGTCGAAGCCGACTTTCTCCATCTCTTCTTTTATACGGTGAACGACGCGTTTTTCGTCGCTGCTTTCGCTCGGAATGGCAATCATATCGCGCAGGAAACGGGTCATGTCCTGCTGGTAGTGGTTTGCTTTTTCAAGAATCAATTTAAACGGAATATGCTTAGCCATGAATATGTTCTCCAGTTCTGAATTTGTTGTGCATTACAGTGCGGCCGGGTACTTACCCGCCCAGACGACTTCCCGATAGTGTTTCACGTCGGTGTCGCCTTCGGTGCTGATAACCAGCACGACGGAGTCGCTGCCCAGCTGCAGCTTGTTCATGAGCGCTTCGCGCTGAGGGTGGTAGTGGATAGCAGTCAATGTGCCCAGGCCGACTGCGCCGGATTCACCGGAAATAACGCGAGGATCCTGGCCGAGCGGGTTACCCAGCACACGCATTCCCAGAGCGGCGACCGAGTCCTGACAGGAGATAAATTGTGTAGAGCAGTTGCGCAGCAGTTCCCAGCCGAGCGGATTTGGTTCACCGCAGGCCAGACCGGCCATAATGGTGGCCATATCACCACCGACGTTAACGATCTGACCTTTAATGCCGGAACGATAGATACAGTCAGCCTGTGCCGGCTCGACAATCACCGAATGCAGGTTGCGGGCGCCGTATACATCAGCCAGATAGCCCAGCACGCCGCCGGCCATAGCACCAACGCCTGCCTGTAAGAACACGTGAGTAGGGTGGGGAATGCCCATTGCAGCCATTTGTTCGACGGCCTCATCGGCTAACGTGGCGTAACCCTGCATAATCCAGGTTGGAATTTTGGTGTAGCCATCCCAGGCCGTGTCCTGCACGACTTCCCAGCCGTTTTTCTGCGCGGTTTGCAGGGTGAAACGTACGGTATCGTCGTAGTTCATGTCGGTGACGATGCACTCGGCACCCAGACGCACAATGGCGTCAACGCGTTCTTGTGCCGAGCCTTTAGGCATATACACCACCGCGTTTTGCCCAAGCTGTTTGGCGGCCCATGCAACGCCACGTCCGTGGTTGCCATCGGTGGTAGTGGCAAAGGTCATCTTTTCGGTAATGCGCGTTTTAAGATCTTCGAGCGACAGATCATCGATATTCAGCTGATACTTTTCGCACAGCAGCCGGGCGATAGCATAGGAGCCTCCAAGCATCTTGAAAGCGTTGAGGCCAAAGCGCTGTGACTCATCTTTAACCAGGATTTTTCGCACGCCAAACAGCGCGGCCAATTCGTTCAGTGCATACAGCGGCGTCGGTTTATAACCCGCTATTTTTTGATGAAAATGCCGCGCCTGTTGTGCCTGTCCGCGGGAAAACAGCGGCGAGGTTTCACCTGTGAAAAACTGATTATCGGCGATATCCATTTTCAGTGAGAAAGCAGACATGTTCTGTCCTTATTCGTCATGATGATGAAACTGTAGAGCTGGCCCGTAGGCCAGCCGGAGAGGTTATTTGATGCGCTTTTGCGCTTCGCTGAGCAGCTCTTCGAGCAGTTGTCCAGGTTGGGCATATTTACGGCAGAGGATCATGGCGGCGATGATGTAGGGCTTCCAGCTGGCTTCTTTGTAGGTTGCGATACGGTATTTTTCGAACACGGTATCGGCCACTTCACCTTCTTCACAGGAAACGCCGCTGATATCGGCAGGCAGGCAGTGCATATACAGCGCTTCACCGTCGCGCGTTTTTGCCATCATCTCTTCGGTGCAATGCCAGTCTTTGTGCTGCGCGTTTTGCGCCAGACAGGCTTTTTCCAGCGCTTTAAGGCCTTCATGGTCATTGGCACGTAGCAGTTCGGTACGCTGTTCCATCACCTGATAAGGCGCCCAGGACTTCGGATAGACGATATCCGCATCTTTAAAGGCTTCGGCCATATCGGTCACCTGACGGAAGCTTCCGCCGGAAGCTTTAGCATTGTTTTTAGCCACCTCAATCACATCCGGGATCAGGTCATAGCCTTCCGGATGCGCTAAGGTGACGTCCATCCCAAAACGAGTCATCAGGCCGATAATGCCCTGTGGTACAGAGAGTGGCTTGCCGTAGCTTGGTGAATACGCCCAGGTCATGGCGATTTTTTTGCCTTTGAGGTTTTCCAGCGAGCCGAAATGTTCACTGAGCCAGGCAAGGTCGGCCATGGATTGCGTAGGATGGTCGATATCACACTGCAGGTTAATCAGCGCAGGGCGTTGAGGCAGAACGCCCTGTTTGTGGCCATCGTCCAACGCTTCACCCACTTCACGCATATAGGCGTTACCGGCCCCCAGGAACATATCATCACGGATCCCAATGGCATCGGCGCAGAAGGAAATCATATTGGCGGTTTCACGCACCGTTTCACCGTGTGCAATCTGTGACTTGCCTTCGTCTAAATCCTGCTGTGCCAGCCCCAGCAGGTTCAACGCGGAGGCATAAGAGAAACGGGTGCGGGTTGAGTTATCCCGGAACACGGAAATTCCCAGACCGCTGTTAAACACTTTGGTGGCAATATTTTCGGCTCGCAGGGTCTTTAACGCCTCAGCCACGTCCAGTACCTGTTTCAGTTCGTCAGGAGACTGTTCCCACGTTAGCAGAAAGTCTTTCTCATGCAGGCTGGAATTAAGCTTGTTGATATCCTTAATCAGTTCGTTAACAGTTTTCATTTTTCAATCCTGGTAGTGAAGCAGCTTGTTAATTGTTGGTGGCGGTGTATTAAGGCCAGTGCTGTAATTCAACTAACAATAAACATGCCAACTGCTGATTAATTCGGTTTTGAACGTGAAAATGACGGAGTTATGAGAGGGGAGTCACGAAATCAAGACAATCGAATGAGGTTTTTTGTCGTAGGTTTAATGCCCGGAATCGTTATATATACATTTGCATACCGATTAAGGGGGGAGGGGATTACATGTCGGGCGAGAAATTTACATAATTGATAAAATAGCATCATCAATTATCATATTGATAATAAAGTGTGATGCGAATTCCATATTTCCTTTAAGTGTACAAAAGAGAGTCTGCCTGAATCAATTATTGCCTGGCGCTGAGGTAGTATCATCAAAAACCACACGTACGGTTGTTCACCCGGCATTGCTTTCAGTGAGTGATATTATGATACCTTCGAATACACCATCCATTTTGATGCAAATTCAGCCTACTATTCAACGCTTTGCCCGTATGCTCTCGAGCGTACTTCAACTTGAGGTTGAAATTGTCGACAATGCGCTGTGCCGGGTTGCCGGTACGGGAACTTATGGAAAGTTTCTTGGGCGAAAATTAAATACAGATTCGCGACTTCTTCGTTACATTATCGAAACAAAAAAGGAAAAGGTAGTCGCCCACTCACGCTTTGATCCACTGTGTAAAGGTTGTGAGAGTAAAGAAACCTGTAAAGAAAAAGCCTTCCTCGGTACTCCCATTATTTATCAAGAGCAGTGCGTAGGCGTGATTAGTCTGGTCGCATTAACGTGCGATCAGCAAGAAAGAATAAACGATAACATCACCGAGTTTTCCGATTACGTTCGTCACGTATCCTCTATATTTGTTTCGCGCTTACTTGAAGATCAAAGTGGCGGTGATAATATCCAAAAAATGTTTTTAACGATGATTGATAACATGGATCAGGGAGTATTGGTCGTCAGTCAGGAGCAAAATATCAAGTTCGTCAATCAAGCGGCGTTAAAAATACTTGGGGTGAGTCAGGACAGTATAATGGGTAAAGCGATTAATTTTCGCCCTCTGACTTTTGCTCAAAATTTTATTCGTGGTCATATGCAGCACGTTATTTCTATCGATGATAAAAAAGAACTGATCATTGGCCAGCTTCATGCTGTCCAGGATCAATGGCTGTTTCTCATGGCGTTTCATCAGTCACATACTTCAGCCGATATTTCGACGCCGCAGGAGGGGCCGCAGATTGAGCAAATGGTGGGAGAGTGCCGGCCAATGCGGCAGCTAAAAAAGTTAATTAGCCGTATAGCACCAAGCCCTACCAGCGTGATGATTGCAGGGGAAAGCGGTACCGGCAAAGAAGTTGTCGCCAGGGCGGTACATACGCTCAGCGACCGTAAAGATAAGCCGTTTATCGCTATTAACTGTGCTGCGATTCCAGAGCAGCTGCTGGAAAGTGAGCTTTTTGGCTACGTAAAAGGGGCGTTTACCGGCGCTTCGGCTAACGGCAAAATCGGGCTTATTCAGGCGGCAAATAACGGTACTTTATTTCTCGATGAAATTGGCGATATGCCGTTAACGCTCCAGGCGAAGCTGCTGCGCGCAATTGAATCTCGTGAAATTCAACCGGTGGGTGCCAGCCACCCCGTACCGGTGGATATTCGTATTATTTCGGCGACCAACCAAAACCTTAACCAATTTATCACCGACGGCAAGTTTCGCGAGGATCTTTACTATCGGCTGAACGTTATTCCGCTCCGGCTGCCGCCGCTGCGGGAGCGACAAGATGATATTGAGCTTCTGATTCATTATTTTCTTCATTTGCATACCCGACGACTTGAGCTGGTGTATCCCGGCGTTGCGCCTGAAGTGATAACGCTGCTGAAGCAGTATCGATGGCCGGGCAATATCCGCGAGCTGAGCAACTTGATGGAGTATTTGGTACATGTCGTGCCGTCTGGTGAAGTGATTGACGTGTCTTTGTTGCCACCAAATCTGATCAATAGCGGAAAATTGAATGAGCGCATTGAGCCGACAACGCCACTTGCCCGCGTCATGACCGCAAAAGAAGAAGAGGGCGTTACCGGGCTGGAGGAGATGGAGCGGCAGATGATTCGCGATGCCTTAACCCGGTATAGCAACAAAAAACAGGCGGCAGACGAACTAGGCATTGGGATTGCTACGCTGTACCGCAAGATAAAAAAATATGACCTTAGTATCGCATAGGTTCAAGAACATACGAGGAAGCTTAATAGCACAAGGCTCTACAGCTTCAGATAATGAGGGGGCGTTTTCTTGAACATGAGTTTGCATTCCATATGTGAATTCTGACGCATTGTGGTACTGCCAAAACATCAGAATTCACGTAGCGCAAGGATAATCCACTAATTCCTTTATAATCATGGCATTAACAGCAGCATATTGATTGGTTCTTCATCTTCTTTGCAATGCCGGCCACTTTTGAATAAAAAGTGTTAAGTGAATCACCGGTGTATCAGGCGGTGTGATGGAACAAAACCCGGAAGCTCCCAGCCACAGCCACGCCTGGCGCAGGTCTACCAAGGCAGGGTATTACTGCCGGTCGACATCGAAGTGTGTCCGCCGATCAACGATCTTCCATTGCGGTTCGAGGAAGAGAAGCTACAGCATAAGGTAAGGCCATAATGCCAGGAAGGAGATATGCATCGGATATGGACAGGACTGGTGCGTATTCAATTTAACATAATATACATTATGCGCACCAAGGATGTAGTAGCAAAGTTGTAA